>JBJOIB010000268.1:0-35195 GCA_046047375.1 Bacteroidota bacterium | reverse complement strand
AAAGCAATTGTGTGGTGCTTTCAGGAATGGCAATCGCTTGCGTGGAAGATTGAGCGGCTACAGTGAACCCAAAACTGTCTATTTGCCCTGCCGATAGCTGAATATTCTCTGCGATGGTCGTAACGGTTTCATTTTCCAGGAACTTAATGCCGGCCACCACTTCTATCGGAAATCTGTTTTCAACGTTGAGGGTGAGGATGCCCGACGACGGATCCAAATTGAAGCTGTTCAGCGCCAGTGTGTCGCGGAACAAAATGCCATTGGCGCCCATGCACAACGGAGCGTCTACGGTGAGTAAAGCGCGAATAGGGTAATCGGGATAGATAAAATCATTTCCGCCGGAAACATCACCCAGTGGATTGATTTGGGCATGTCCGATAATCGAGAGCTCAGAAGGCAAAAGTCCGAACAAGGTGGTGATGTTCGAATTGGATTCGTTGATGGAGTAATTGTACGCATTCGATGCGATGATGCCGCCGTTGTCGATGGCACGTGTGATATTCACCGCACTGTTGATGATAGCGTGATCCAAATGGTCGTACACGGTGTTTCTTCGGGCGGTTATTTGTTGAATGACGAGTTGTACATCGGCACCCACGAAGTTTTCTACGTCGAGGTTCATTGATAGCCCTCCGTCGAAGCTGAGATTTCCTGCTGCTATGCTATTGAGCGCATCGATGTCTATGGTCTGGTTGAGGTCAATGACTTGGTTTCCGAAGTAGCCTCGGGCGTAGTGAATGTCTATGTTGTCGAAGCGCAATTCAATGATCAAACTGTCTTGCGAAGACACATTGATGCTTCCCCCTGCACTGGGTGAAATGGCTGCTATCATATTGTAGGCCAGGCGATTGTATAATCCGCCTGTCGTTCCGGTGAGGTTGAAATGGTAGCCTGCGAGATCAATAACTCCTGTTTCGGTGTATGGATTTGCATTGGTACCTGCAGAAGTGGTGGTCTCAATGGAAAAGGGCTGACCGTTCAATGTTGCTCCAGGCATGGTGTAAACCAAATCCATAGGGCCATTGACTTCGCTGCGAATGGTGTAAGAAAGGGTTCCGCCGGCGAGTTCTATTTCGCGAATTTGAGCCTGTGGAATGCCCATGGTCATGTTTTGACTTTGGTTGAAGACGGTCTGACCGGCCGGAATCGGAATGGTGCCTGGAAAGGGTGATACAAAGCCATTTTTAATGACTGTATCTGATAAAGCCACAATCGAATCTTGCCCGATTTCGATCAGGGATTTTTCGTAGTGAATGTGCAAAATTCCGAACTCATCCGACGTCAGGAGAGAATCTGCCACCAAGTCGCTCCAACCAAGGGAACCAACAACGAGGGGCGCACTCACATCAATGTCCCAGCGCGTGGCCTCTTCTCTTTTGCAGGAGGAGAACACGATCGCAAAGAAAATCGCTGTTAGAATGAAAAAAGTCTTCATGACACTGATACAATTATACATCGATTTTCCCTTACTTCATACGCGCCCAACCGATCCGAAACAGACTGAACAGTGGGGCTAGCATCAACCAGTAGAAGGTTGGGTGAAACTCTTGCGGCCAAAATGATCCGGTTAGTAGGAGAATGGCTAAGACCACCGCGTAGATCCGAATGGCTTGCTTTTTAAAGGTTCCCGTTTCTTTTTGCACTTTCCTCAAGCCTACCATGAAGTACAAGTAGAGTGGTGAGGCCCAGATGAGATTGAGATTGTTTGCAGTCGTTGTGTGGTCGGTAGCCACCCAAAGCAGCAATACGAGGATGCCAATGATTCCAAAAAGAAGGAATATGATGCGCGGTATGAAGACCATTTGGGTGCGCTTGGTGAAGTGGAACAATGCATCGAGCATTGCGATCAGCGCGAGAGCAATAGCTAGTAGAAGCGGCTGGTTCATGCCGGGCTTCATCTTTAGGTCTTCTTGTGAAAGCAAGAGCTCGTTGGTTTGTTCCACAAGGGGTTTTCCATCCAGCGTAGCGGTGGCAAATTCTTCAAAAATTCCATCTGGCAAAAACATGTTTTCGCCTACTTTCATCTTTGCATCACACGGCATACCCAGCGCCATATCGATGCCAAAATCGCCCCAGTGCATGTTCCCGAGGTAGCGTTGAATCATTTGTCTGAATGAAATGCTGTCAGCAGGAAAGGAGGAATGAAACTGCATGCGATCTCCAAGGGCTTTTTGAAGGATGTCGCGAATCCGCGTGGCGCAATTGTCGAAGAAAAAATCGTAGAGATAATAGCGGTTTTCAGGCAGGTAATTTTCTTCGAGCAGGTCAACCACTTTTTGTTTTTCCTCGAGGTTGAGGTTGAGAACTTGCTCTGTCACCGCCCTGTTGGTCATCAGGTACTCGTAGTTGAAGTCTGGGAAGCCTGATTTCGATAACTTGTAGTTCAGTTTTCCCTGTGCAAATTTCAGGTAGAAATCATCGGAGAATTCGAACGTACCGTAATTGTAAACGACATCGAATACCCCTGGTTCGTAAACCCGGATGGCGCTGTGGCCGAAAACGCTATACAGTTCATCGCCCGGTTCACAGGTGAGTACAGATATGGTTGCATCCTGACTCAGTTGCGCGGCAAAGGTGGAAACAGGAAAGAGAAGTATGAGTAGAAGTGCTATGCGGTTCATGTGTGGTACAGTGTTAAGGCTGCTATGGGATGAGGAACGGTTCGTCCGAGGGTAAAGCCATGGTTGGCAGCCACGTTTTCAAGAAAAGGTCTGAAAATTTCACCAATGCTGCCGCACACGTGCACGGTACCTTTACTGGAATAACGTTTCAAGGTGCGGGTGAAAAAATCATCAAATGCACTGCTGATGAGGGCAGCAATGAATGGATGGCTTTTTTGTTCGGCCAGAAATGGTGCAAAAGAAGCAAGGAAGGTTTGGACGCGTGTTCCCGTGTACACTTGATCCAACAACCGATCTGCGTTGAGATTGTATTGCTCGTAAAAGAGCTTGATCAAATCTGGTTCAGCTGCGTGGGTTAAACAAGCCTCCGCCCAGCGTTTTCCGAGGTCAGCACCACTTCCATAATCTCCGAGTATATAGCCAACCGAAGGAATGTGTTCGGTGATGGTTTGTCCGTCGAAAAAGCAACTATTGGTGCCTGTTCCAAGAATCACAGCAAATCCTGCTTCACGGCCACAGGCAGCCCTTGCAGCGCCGAGCAAATCATGATTCACTTCAACGGAAGCATTTGGAAAAGAAGAGGCAAGTAGACGTTCAAGGCGATCGTGTTGAATGGTACTACCCACGCCGGCACCGTAAAAGAACAGTTCGCTTATGTGCTCATGCCACGCAGGAAAGATGGATTCCAACGTGGCGGTAATCATTTCGTCTGCCAGATGAAAGGGGTTCAATCCGATGCTGGCGGCCTGTTCAATTCGTCCGTCCGTGTGAATGAGTCGCCAGGCCGTTTTGGTGGATCCGCTATCGGCAACTAGCTTCATCCTTCCAGGTTGATTTGTCCTGAAAAAACGCGCTGAGCCGGACCTATTAGCCAGATGTTGGTGAACCCGCCCTCGTTTTTTTCAAAGGTAACCCGCAGTGTGCCTCCCGGGGTGTCTATGGTGCGCTCCAGTGCACCTCCGTAGATGTCGAAATCGGTCAAAGCAACGGCTGTAACGCCCGTTCCACAAGAGAGGGTTTCATCTTCCACTCCTCGTTCGTAGGTGCGCACCATCAAACGGTCTTCGTCTTTTTCCACGAAGTTGACATTTGTACCTTCTTTTTTCCATTTTTCGCTGAAGCGGATGAGTCGACCTTCATGTACGACTTCAACGTCGTTTACGTCTTCAACATATTTCACGATGTGTGGTGAGCCTGTGTGAGCGAAATGATGGGGGCGCTGGTGTTCGATTTTAGCTGTGTCGCGCATCTTGATGGCGATCAGATTGTCTTCCATGCGCGCGTGGTGAAGTCCATCAATAGCGTCGAACAATACATGTTCTGAGGCTATGCCTAAAGAGGCTGCGAACTGAACCGCGCAGCGACTTCCGTTGCCGCAAAAGGACTTACTGCCGTCGGAATTAAAATAGTTGACATAAAACTGAGCCTCATCGCTTTTTTCAATGAGGATGACTCCATCAGCACCGATGCCGAAATGGCGATCACAGAGCTGCTTGATTTGATCAACGGTAGGCACCCAGTTCAAGGTGCGATTGTCGGCGAGGATGAAATCATTGCCTGTGCCGTGGTATTTTTCAAAGTCCAGTTTCACAGCGCAAATTTATAACTCCTGAGCGAGCGGCAAATGAAAGTGCAATGAATTCATTCACAATCTCCTGTCAAGGTGAAAAAAGAAAAGGCAGCCTAATGACTGCCCTATCTAACCAAATTATCCGTAATAATAACTACGATATAACTAACTACTAGCTGTCGGATAACCGACGAGTCAAATTTATGTAAATTTTATGTAAAGTTTGAGTGTTTTTTTTGAACCGAAACGTGCAACCTTTTGATTCCTGCATGTCATTGACTTGAATTTTAATACATGCAACCATGAAATATGCACTTTTGATTCTTGGCATCCCACTGATGACTTCGTGTTCGGTTTTTCGCGAAGATCCGGGGGCTCAAATGACTGAGTTTCGCGACATCGACACCTCGTATTCTTCACTTTCAGTTGATGGCGATATTCAATTGATCATCACCCAAGATCCTACTTACACCCTTAAGATCGAGGCGGGCGAGAATCATTTGCCCTACATCACGACACGTGTTTTCAATGATTTTTTGGAGATCAAAGAGGAGCGCAACCCCATTCGGAACAACGCAACGGTGCGTGTGTACATTTCAAAATCCTACCTCAATGATATGACGTTGGATGGAAGTGGAAGCATAGACGGAGCGCATTTGGTAGCAGGCAATGCTGATATCTTGCTCAATGGTTCGGGAGACATCGACCTGCAATACGATTCTCTTGTAGGTTTGGATTTCACACTTGATGGATCTGGAAATGCGCGTTTTTCAGGAGAAGCGAATGCTTTCAATGGCACCATCAACGGCAGTGGTAATTTGGACGCTCGTTACCTCCCTGTGAACAACGCTTCGGTGAACATCAACGGAAGTGGAACCGCACGGGTGAATGCGTCTCAGTATTTGAATATCCACATAGACGGCAGTGGAGAAGTCTTCTATTGGGGAAATCCAGCCGATGTGGATATTGATATTTCAGGCAGTGGACAAGTAATAGACATGGAGTAATATGAAAAAGTTAGCAATGATGATCCTGCTCACGGCAGGGATGGTGCCTGTGATGGCCCAAATGAACAGCAACGACGATATGCAGACGCTGTTCGGAAACGACCCGTCAATAGGTGTGTTCCTCGGCTTTGGCTCGAAAATGTCGAGCTTTAACAAAGAAGCCGGAATGATGTTGGGTGGCGAATTAGCGATGACGTTCGGACATAGCTTCAACATCGGTGTGCACGGCTATGGATTGGTCAATGAAGCCAGGTCAGTAAATACCGATGAGTTCGGTAATGACTTGTACTACACCATAGGCTATGGAGGTTTAACCTTGGAGCCGGTGTTTTTCAGCAAGCGTGCAGTGCATTTTTCAGTACCGGTGTTGATAGGTGCGGGTGGAGTTGGCGAAAGCAGGTACCCGCTGATGGATCCGGATTACATAGATCAGGAATTGGATGGATTTGATGGGTTCTATCGGACAGATTTCTTCTTTTACGTAGAACCAGGGGTCAATGCCGAAGTGAATTTGATGAAATTCGTTCGCTTGTACGCTGGGGTGAGCTACCGATTGGCTTACGATATCGATTTACCACAAACATCAGATGCGAACATGTCGAGCCTAGGCGTTAACCTCGGTTTACGTGTAGGAGTATTTTAACTTTGCGGAGTGCAAACAGGGCAGATCATTCAAGATGAACTCGTTGAGCGCTGTCGGTTAGGTGACCGAACAGCTCAGCGTGCCCTGTATGATAAATATTGTCAGGCCATGTTTGCCACAGCCCTTCGCATCTTGCGCAGCAGAGAAGATGCAGAAGATGTGTTGCAAGATGCCTTTGTATCAGCCTTCAATAAACTGGATCAGTTTCGTGGAGATGCTACCTTTGGCAGTTGGCTAAAACGAATTGTTGTGAACACTGCGCTGAATTCCTTGAAAAAACAACGCATTTTGATCGATGAGTTAATCGAGGACCGTAGGACAGAAGAAGAAGATGAACCGTATGAAGAACCGGCTCATTATTCCATTGAAGACGTTAAGCAAGCGGTCAGTGAATTGTCAGACGGATATCGCGCAGTGTTCACTCTTTATATGTTCGAAGACTATTCCCATAAAGACATTGGTGAAATGTTAGGGATCAATGAATCAACCTCAAAATCGCAGCTCAACCGCGCAAAGAAGCGTGTTGCAGAATGGTTAATTTCGAATGCAAATGGAAAAGGATAAGTTAAAGTCGTTTATCGATCAGCATCGCGCTGATTTTGATGATGAACGTCCCTCGCGCGACGTCTGGAGCGGCATTGAAGCGCGCTTGCCCGAAGATCGCGGCAGGTTCGTGAACGTGCGTTGGCTGTGGACCCTCGGCGCTGTTGCCGCCATGGTTATATTGCTTTTGGGGAGCTACATCTTTTTGCTTGATCGGGATGAACCTCAGATGGCAGAACAATCCAACCCCAACTTTCGGTTGGCAAATGTAAGTGAGGAGATGGCCGAAGTGGAAACGTATTACCTCGCAGAGGTGAATTTGCGGATTGAAGAGGTAAAGAAATTTCCAGAAGGGGAGGAGTACCTCGCTGCCGTGGATGAGTTGCGAGAGGAATATGAACAACTGTGTCTGGAGATGGGACGAGGTGCTGACAGGGAAAAAGTGGTGGAAGCCATGATTCAGAACTACCGATTGCGTCTTGAAATTCTCGAAGAAATGTTGGAGGAATTGCGCCAATGGCAACAATCAATAAACGAAAGCCATGAAGCATAACTACCTGGTATTAGCATTTCTCCTGCTCCCTTTTAGCATTTTGGCTGAGTTCATGGAGCACTCCAGGACGTTTGAAAAAACGTTTGGCGCAAACCCTGACACCCGTGTGGATGTGGTGAATATGTACGGGAATGTTCGCATTGAACCTTGGGAAAAAGATTCAATAGCAGTGAGCATTGTTGTGAGTGCTACCGCTACAGATATAACGATGGTTAATTCCATGCTCAACGATGTGACGGTCTTTATTGCGAAAAACGGCAATGTTGTGGACGCTGAAGTTCGATGGAGAGAGGGGGTGAACTTCATTCGTAAAGGTATGTACGATATCAAACGGTCTATGGGAAGCAGTCAGCGCTTGTCTGTAGACGTGGTAATTTATATGCCTATTCAGTGCGACTTGTTTATTGTGAACCGATTTGGTGATGTAACCATGGATAACCTAAAAGGGGAGTTTGAACTGGAACTAGCCCACGGCGATTTTCGCGCGAATGACTTAGCTTACGTGCGCAGAATCAACGCGAAATACGGTAAATTGAAGATCAACAGCATTCGAAAAGCGCGCTTGTTAGAACTGCAATTTATGGAGCTGGTGGATATAAGGAATGGAGGAGAATTATTCATCCAGTCTTCAAATAGTGAAATTGAATTGGAAAACGTGGAAGTTGTTCGGATGGATTCTAAAAACGATGATTTCAGAATCGACCGTGTGGCGAGCATTTCAGGAACAACATCGATGTCGAATTTCGATATTGATCAATTGCAAGCTAGTCTCGATATCATTGCGAAATTTGGAGAAATTAGGGTGGATAATGTGGCTAAGACCTGTAAGAAATTGGCTATAAATGGTACAGGTACAGATGTTATTTTAAACTTCTCACCAACGTACAACGGTAGCTTCGATTTCGATTTTGAGTTGATCAAGAATTTCACGGTAGAAGTTGCCAATTATAAGGTAACAGCCGAACGCGGCGTAGACAAACAACTGGGGTATACGGGAACCATTGGTAAACCTGACGGTGCTGCCATAACCCTCATGCTCAAATACGGTTATGTGCGTTTGGGGAATGCCCGGTAAGCATGCTCTCAGATAATTGTCAAGCTTTTTGGAGAGATTTAGTCGCAAGTTATAAGAGGAGAAAGTCCCTTCTACAACGACTGTAACACACTAAGCCGGCCGTTGGGGTTTGGGGTGAGGCCATTGAAAGCGGACGTTGAATTTCCTTCTTACTGGAAGAATGGCTCTGTAAATATCCTGTTCATAATATAAAAAGATGTATATTTATCCTGTTAACGGGATAAAAATGAAAAACATCTTCAAGCGCATCATCATCGAACGGCAAGAATGGTTGAGCACTGTTCATCCCGTAAAGCGCAGCATACCCATTGAGCCCAATGCGAATTACGTGTTCACCGGTCTCCGTCGCGCCGGAAAGTCATACATGCTCTATCAAATCATCCAAGAAATCATCGTTCACACAAGTGTTGAACGCATCTTGATGGTCAACTTCGAAGACGAACGGCTATTGGAGGTTTCACACACAGACCTTCACCTGATCATGGAGGCCTATGCTGAGTTGTTCGAACACGAGCCCATCGTTTTTTTCGATGAAATCCAAAACGTACCGCACTGGCAGAAGTTCGTCCGCCGCCTTGCCGATGATGGTCATCGCATCTACCTCACGGGTAGCAACGCCGAAATGCTTAGCGCCGAAATCGCCTCCACATTGGGCGGTAGGTTCATCAATCAAGAGGTTTTACCCCTTGGCTTTGATGAGTACCTTGTTTTTAAGGGGATACAAACATCGGCGTTGACCGTACATTCCAAGCAACGCTTTGAGGTGCTCCGGGCATTCCATGAGTACCTCTTTTTTGGTGGTTTTCCCGAGTTGTTGCGCATCGAGAACAAGCGCGAGTATTTGTCGAGTGTGTACCAAAAGTTGTTCTACGGCGATTTGATTGCACGCTATAAGGTTTCAAATGCAAATGCCTTGAAGCTTTTGGTAAAGAAACTTGCCGAAAGTGTGAACAACGAAACATCGGTCAACCGCATTAAGAATCTAATTGCCTCAACCGGCGTAAGTATAGGCAATTCGACGATTTTCGATTACCTCGAATACCTTGAATCCTCCTTCCTGATTGCATCCATTCCCAACCATTACAGCAAGTTTGCCGAACGTGAGTCAACCAAGAAATACTACTTTCTGGACACGGGCATTTTAGGGCTGTTTTTGATGGATCAACCCACCAAGTTGCTTGAAAATTTGGTTTACATCGAATTGCGCCGACGAGGTGAGCGCCCCTTCTTTGTGAAGAAGAACCACGAGGTTGATTTTTTTCTTCCGGATAAGAAGCAGTTGATTCAGGTTTCGTATTCCCTTCGCGACCCCGAAACAGCCACGCGCGAGTTGCGCAGTTTGAGAGCCGCAATGCGTGCGCTAAACGTTCAAACCGGACTGATTTTATCGTACGACGAAGCCGACAGCTTTACCGTTGAAGAAGGTGTTATTCAGATGCTACCTGTTTGGCAATGGCTTCTTAAGCTGGGTGCGTAAATCGCCAAGGCCAGTTTATTGCTTATTTCTCGGCCTCCAGCCGGATAGTCGTTAAACCCACCTACGCACCCAAACTACAAAGAGCGCAAAGCCTAGTTTCCTTGGCTAAATACCGTTTGATAGATGTTTGTGGTGTTATACGTCGTTCTTTTTATCGCTTTCGTCGATGATTTCACGTGTTGTGTCATATAATGCTTTAAATTTAAGCCGCTTTAACTAATTCAACACATGAAGCCAACAACAACTTCACACGCGCTCGTGGCAGCAGTATTTACTTTGCTCGCATGGGCAGCCAACCCCCTCACCACCCAGGCCCAACTGCCCGATTACCTGCCCACCGAAGGGCTCGTCGGCTGGTGGCCGTTCAATGGCAACGCCAATGATGAAAGTGGGAACGGGAATGATGGGGTTGTGAATGGGGCGACGTTGTCTGACGACCGCGATGGTAATCCCAATGCGGCATATAGTTTTGATGGGGTGGATGACGTCATTGATTTACCACTTAATTCAGGACAAATAGCAAATTCCACAAGTTTTTCAATTCAGTATTGGCTTGTTCCTAATCAAGGTCAATTAACTCCCCAAACAGTCTTTGCAAATTGGAAATCAAATCCTGTTCAATATGGAACGCCAGTAAGTTTTTACACTGGCTTTTATGGGAATAATTCGGGGTGGAATATTTTCACGGCCTACCTCGGTGGGTTATCAGTAGGTTCTAGTTCTCAGTTGAATTTTCAAGATTTCAATCACATAGTTATTGTTTTTGACGGGAGTCAAGGTATTTCGGAAAATCGACAAAAGGTTTACTTAAATTCTATTTTACAGAGCAATAATTACAACTGCCAGTTTTGTTCAAACAATATTCCTCAACAAATTGGTAATGTTTTTGACCACACAACTATTGGAGCCCGCTATTATCAGAATAATTTGATTGATCCATTCAATGGAGCAATCGACGACATCGCCATCTACAACCGCGCTCTTACCCCTGAAGAAATCACAGCCCTCTACACCGGTGTACCCTATGTAGCCCCTTGCGCCGACCCTGCCGCCTGCAACTTTGGGCAAGGGGGTGAGTGTGTGTTCGCTGAACCCAACCTCGATTGCGCTGGCAACTGTCTCAATGACTGCAACAACAATGGTGTGTGCGATGAGGTGGAAGTGTACGGGTGTGAATACCCAACGGCCTGCAACTACAACCCTGAAGCCAATGTGGGCGACGGTTCATGTACCTTCCCCGAACCCAACTACGATTGCGCAGGCAACTGCCTGCTCGATCTCAATAACAACGGTTTGTGCGACCTTGAAGAGGTGTCTGGTTGCACCTTTACGGAAGCTGCTAACTACACACCTGGAGCAACCTTGGATGATGGGTCGTGTTTTGTTACGTGCAAAGGAGACGTGAACAACGATGGACAAATAACCTCGGCTGACTTGTTGAGCTTTTTATCTTCTTACGGATCATATTGCAGTGGCGCTGGTTGCATGGATCCTGCTGGCTGCAATTACAATCCAAACGCAACTTTTGATTTGGGCTATTGTGCTTATCCAGCTGAATTTCTGGATTGCAATGGCGCATGTTTGAACGATGCCGATGGAGATGGTGTTTGTGATGAGCTTGAATTCCTCGGGTGCACAGATACTGCAGCTTGTAACTATAGCGAAGAAGCTACAGAAGACAATGGTTCATGCCAATACCAACAAGATTACTTCAATTGCGATGGTACTCCTGTAAACGATGCCGATGGTGATGGCGTTCCGGATGAGCTGGAAGTGGCAGGGTGTACCGATTCGAATGCTTGCAATTTCAATCCAGCTGCCACCGATGATAATGAGTCGTGTGATTATGTTTCATGTATTTCGATCGGTAGCCCATTGGGAGGGGGGATTTTGGGATATCTTTTCCAACCCGGTGACCCTGGATATGATCCTGCAGTGCCGCATGGAATTATAGTCTCTAATACTGATCTTGGAATTGCCACTTGGGGTTGTGTAAACACGCTGATAGGCGCTACAAGCATGACTTTGGGGCAGGCTGCGAATAATACAACTCTAATCACGGCAGGATGTTCCGAAAGTAACATCGCTGCTTGGCTTTGTGAGAATTATTCTTCTGGAGGATTCTCAGATTGGTACTTGCCAACATACTGGGACTTAGTCAAGATGTACCAGAACCTTCATTCCCAAGGATTGGGAGGCTTTCAAGCCAACTATTACTGGACTTCTACCGAATTAAACGCATACAGTGCCAATCTAATTAATTTTCAAAACGGACAAGGTATTGACTTCGCTAAGAGCTTTGTTTCTGGACGTGTGAGGGCAATACGTTATTTTTAATGTCAAAACGGATTAAATGTGTTCGAGTTCACGCATAGACTGACTTTGGAATTAAAACGATAAAAAGTTTAGTGCAGATAACTTATCTCTGCGAACAGATAATGGATTCTAATTTTATCTGTCTGGAAAATTTGCTTTTGTAAAAATTAGAACCCGCCGATTTCACCGCCTGCACCTACACCTTTGAAGTCGGGGGTAAGCGTAAGAAGCAGCCACAGATTGGGCCTGACGGCGCCTCGTTCATTGTGAAAGACGATCTCGCTTGTCATCACAATATAGTTCCGTTTTGGGCCTTTGGGTTGGATTATTGGTTGCTAGCCGCGCATGGTCTTTTTTGTTTTACGTGGCTCTTATGATCCATATGAGGCCAATTTAATTCTAGCGGATTTGAATATCTATGCATTTCGTCGTCTTTATTTGTCATTCTGTCGAATGGGTGTTATTCTATATTTTTTACATTGAACTGCTAAGAGTTTGATTTGTATATTAGAGAATAGACTAATAAACTATGAGTGTTGTTACAAAGTTTTCTATTTCGGCTGAGACAGCGCTGGAAATGATAAATCGCGCAGTTGCCGAAGCGAAACGTATGCAGGGAGCCTATGTCATTGCTATCGTTGATGAGAGCGGAATCATGAAGGCCTTTCATCGCATGGACGGTGCGCCTTTAATCTCGGTTGAAACTGCTATTAAGAAAGCCCGTTTGGCCGCAGGTTTTGGCTTTCCAACGGGAGATGCTTGGTACAATTTCATCAAAGACGATCCGATTCTTTTGCACGGCGCCCAGCAATTACCAGACTTCATCTTGCTTGGCGGTGGAAGTCCGATCATGCACGAGGGTCAAATCTGTGGTGCGATCGGTGTAAGTGGAGGGCATTACAAGCAAGACGAAGCCATTGTGGAAGCGGCATTGAAAGCTTAATTCGGATCATTCATGGCCACTGCCCACGAGGAACTTATTCGCTGTACTGACTACCTGGAGCGCTTCAATACCCTGCGTACAATTCCCGAATGGATTTCAGAGGTAGAGAAGACGCTTGACGAGTTGATGGTCATGGAATATTCGGGTCTGTATCTTTACAACCAAGACACCGAACGGCTAGAATTGCTAGTGGCCAAAGGCTTCACAGAAGATGAACGTCTCGCGGCAGAAAGCACGGCGATGGAGCGGCATCCGGGAAAGGTTTTTCAATCGGGTGAAGGGTGGTATATTCCGGATGTTTTAAATGATCCCACTTATACAACAACAGACAGCGACCGATCATTCCAAGTTCGTTCTCGGTTGTATCATCCAATACGGGTAGAAGGGAAAGTTGTAGGAGTTTTTGGTGCCGTTAGCAGTAGAGTCGACGCGTTTAGTCCGATGGAGCGAGAATCATTCAGGTTCCTCATCCACTTGTCTGCAACCATTTACCTAAGGATCAAGACCGAAGAGGCCAATAGTGAATTGAACCGCGTAAAGGACCGCTTGAGCTTTATTGCCACCCACACCGACAACATGGTCGTTCTGAAAGATGCCGATCAGCGCATTGAATGGGTAAATGCAGCGTTTGAGCGAGTAAGTGGTTACCATCTAAGCGAAGTGATAGGAAGATTTCCTGATGAAGTTCTTCGGCGATCATACAAGGACGAGGAATCGAAGCGCCGCATGGAGGAGGCCATACGCAAAGGCGAGCCTTGTATGGAGCGGGTGGTCAACTATCGAAAAGATGGGGTTCCTTATCACGTTGAAATTCAAATCTACCCCATAAAGAACGATGAGGGTAAAATTGCGAATTTCATTTCGATACAGCGCGATATCACTGAGGCGGTTAAGGCGAAAGAGGAAATTGAAGCTAGTCGAAACCAGCTGAGTGCTGTTATCAATGCTCTCCCTGATGAACTCATACTTATTCGGCACTCAGCCGATACTCAAAAGTTCGAACTCCAACCGTTGACTCCAGTTCGCCAGCAAATGATCCAGTTCATTAATGATAGTGGAATGGCCTCAAAATTGGGTGAGCAGTTGAGTGGGCGTGACAAAGAGAAGGGCGATGAGAACCTCGAAATGATTATGCAATGTCCGGATACCCATTGTTTTTTCGAGACCCGACTAAGTCCAATTGACGAAGTACAAGGCGTATTATTGATTCGCGACATTACGAAGCGGAAAGAATTGGAAGCTGATCGCGATGTGCGAATGAAAGAGCTTGAAAAGGCTCTCGCCGACGTAAAGTCACGGAATGATCGTTTACACAATTTCTCGAATGTACTGTCTCACAACATCCGGTCGCATACCAGCAACATTATGGCTTTGGTTAAGCTTATCCAAATGCATCCGATTCCTGATGGAGCTATCAAGTTTTTTGAAGTCCTTGACCGCTCTGTTCACAACCTCGATGAAACAATACGCAGTTTGAACAGCACCATCTCGATGGGTGTTGATCCAAAGGTCGATAAAGAAGCTGTGGACATCAATCGCTTGATAAGAAAGATCATAGATTCACTTGCGTTTGATATTCAAGAGACACAAGCCACGTTTGAATGTGATTGCGAAAGTGCTCCTTTGATTTGGTCAGACAAGGCATTGCTTGAAAGTATTGTTATGAACCTCATAACAAATGCTATCAAGTACCGAAGTGCAGACCGTGAACCACATATTCACGTTTCGACATTCAAGATGGGTAATGGTTTCGAACTGAAGGTTAAGGATAATGGAAGAGGGATTGATTTGGAGCGACACGGGTCTGATATCTTTGGGATGTTTAAAACCTTTAATTCAGAAGGGAAAGGACAGGGAATAGGTTTATACCTGACCCGCAATCAAGCGGAGATGATGGGGGGGACAGTGACTGTTGAAAGTACACCTGATGTAGGTACGACTTTCACCGTATATTTACCGGGTAATGAGCAGTAAGCAACTTTGGGTCATCGACGACGATGCGATCTTCAGAATGATTGTGCGTACCATAGCGCAAGCATCTAGCACTAAATGGGAGGTTCGAGAGTTGCCAACCGTGCAGGAGGCCAACCAAGCCCTGCAAGAAACCAACGAAGTTCCCGATGCAATTCTTCTGGATATCAACATTCCAGTGGGTGGCGGGTGGCTGTTCTTGGAGGAGTTTGAACGCTTGCGCTGCGAAAATGGAAATTCGCAATTGTACGTTTGCTCTTCATCCATCGATGTTAACGATAAACAGCGTGCTGCTGAAAGTTTATGCGTAAAACGCTTTGTTGAAAAACCACTTCCTTTTGACTTTTTTGAATCTTTGGATTCATAGAGAAAGTTATTCTGTAGTGCCAAGGGGATTGAATTGGTTTTGTGCCACCACGTGAGAGCACTCAACAAAAACGGAAGTGCTTTCACCGATCTTAATTGGGGGTACCTAATTCGTTGATTCGGACTTCGGTGATGTAAACTAAAACGAAGTTACAAATAACAGCTAATAGCGGCAAACCCAATAGGTCTGTGTCCTCAGCAATGCGGAAGAAGAAGCCTGATTCGATTGCCAAGAAGAGACATAAAATTAAACTCAAGAAAACATAGCCGTAACAGCACCAAACACAAATAGACTGACCATGCAGCAGATTAAGGAATAATTCAATTTTCTCAGTCTGGAGGTTCTCAGTAAGGGAATAGGCACAGTCTTTCCGAATGATTATCATTATCATTACGATCCCGAGTAAGGTCACTGCAAACGAGCGGAGACCTTTACTTTTTTACGGTCATTCGTTTCGAAACATTGGAATAAAATCGATCTTCTCTATCTAAGATTTTTATTGAGTGTCTTAAAGTTGGACAGAAATAACAGGTTTGTATTTTTCAGCACGCACTGAGAATCGAAACTTTTTTAGCTGGCTAACACTATTGATGATGTATAATGTTGTTTGACATTTGCTGAGGTAGCGTTCGATTAAACTCTTTTTGATACATCAGAAGTTAGCTGTATTTGTTTTAATCTACGTTTTATGTCGTTTCGTCTAAATTAAATGATGATTAAACGGGGTTTTGTTTAGTTTTAAGGTGGCTTCATTGAACGTTTTTTTTGATGAATGATCTCTTTTAAATCAAGATTGTGGATTTGTGTTTAAGAATTGATGTTATGATTAAGTTTTATTCTCGAAGAATGCTGCGTCCGCAGGTGTTTGTTTTTGCTTTTATATTTTCATCATTAGCACTATTGGCTCAAGATGGCAGTTTGGATGCATCGTTTGATCCAGGTGCTGGGGCCAATTCAACCGTAGAGACGACCAAGATTCAACCTGACGGTAAAATACTTGTCGGTGGGATTTTCTCTGCATTTAACGGTTCTGCGGTCGGTGGTATCATTCGCCTCAATTCCGACGGTTCTGTAGATAATAGTTTTCAAACTGGAACCGGTGCAAACGAAAGAGTACGTGCAATAGCTGTCAGACCGAATGGCAAAATTATCATCGGTGGTAATTTTACTGAGTACAACGGAGTTGCTGTGAATAGAATAGCTCAGCTCAATGCCGACGGTTCTCTAGATACATCCTTTTCCATAGGAACAGGATTTACCGGTGAGGTTTGGACTCTTGAACTTGCTCCAGACGGTTCATTATTTGTTGGCGGAATATTCAGCTCTTACAACGGAGACGGAGGTGCGAACTTGGTAAAACTATCCGAGTCTGGCTTGAAAGACTGGAGTTTCGCAGTAGGGACAGGCACAAATAACGTGGTTTTTGCTGCCAAGTTGTTAGACGATGGTAAAGTGCTCATTGGCGGGAATTTTACCTCTTATAACGGTACTTCTGTACCACGATTAATTCGCTTAAATTCAAACGGTCTTCTTGATGTTACGTTCAATATTGGTAGCGGTCCCAATAGTTTTGTGCGGGCAATCGATGTTCAGTCAGATGCGAAAATCTTAATAGCTGGTTCGTTTACTTCTGTAAATAACGAGCCAAGAACCCGCATTGCTCGTTTGGAGGCGAATGGAGTTGTGGATACAGGCTTCGCCCTTCCAGCTACCTCTACTCAAATTACAAACGTAACAGATATACTCCAGCAGGCAGACGGACAAGTGCTTTTCTCGGGCTCATTTTCTGGCTATATTTTGCGCCTCAATTCTGATGGAAGTTATGATACATCCTTTCAGTCGAATGTAGGAGGCAATGTTTATTCTATTTCGATTCAGTCAGACGGTAAACTTGTGATAGGTGGTCAATTTCAATTCATTGACCTTGTCAATCGAAATTATATTGGTCGCTTGAACAATACTGCAGGAAACCCTCCAGTCGTTTGCAACGCAGGGTCAATTCCTACTGGTACGACTTCGCTTTGCGCTTCTGCATATTTCACATTTGATGTAGTTGGGTCTGATATCCCAGAAGGTTACTTGTATGGCTTGTTGTTTCAACCTGGCGTCGGAGCGTCGGGTGGCTTTGGGGAGGCCTCCTACATCACTGATGTACCTCTTTCATTGAGTTTTAATGGCGATTTGAATGGTTTGTTTTCAGGTAGCGGCTATCCTCCGTTGTCTGGTCCGTGGACAATCACCGGAGTGGTATACAGTGACCCGAATGACATTGCAGGTTCAACTTGTGCAACGAGTAATTCAGTTGTAGTTGATTACCTCGATTGCGACTGTCAGGGCCTTGAAGGAGGTAATGCTTTCATTGATGGCTGTGGCACTTGCGTTGGGGGCACAACAGGATTAGAGGCTTGCGATGCCTCTTGTTGGACACCGACAGTCGCAATGCAATCGCCTGAGAGCATAACCTATGCTTATAGTAATGCTGTGGGGTGGTCCGTGCCTGTTGGATATCACGACAACATAGAGGCTCAAGCAGTGGTATATGTTGATAGTTTTGATGGCTCCGCGCTCGGGTGCAATTCACCTTCGAACGACCTCACAGGCAAAGTAGCTTTAATACAGCGAGGTAGTTGTGCTTTTTCTCAAAAGGTCTACAATGCTCAGCAAGCGGGCGCTGTTGCAGTCATCGTTGTGAACAACGTAATTGGAAATGATACCTTTGAAATGGGAGCAGGGCAATACGCGGAGTTGATTACCATTCCAGTTGTCATGATAGGTAACACAGATGGTTTGGCTTTGATTGCAAGTGCTCAAAACGGTCCTGTAGGGCTTTTTATTGGTAACACGTCTGACTGCCCGACCTATGGATGCACAAATATCGGCGCAGCCAATTACAATGCATTAGCCAATATTGACGATGGGAGCTGCTATTTCAATGTAGTGTTCCGAGTTGACATGTCAGAGGTGACTGATCCGTTTATTACGCCCGAAGTGAATGGTACTTTCAATGGCTGGTGCGGGGGCTGTCAGCCGATGACAAACATTGGAGGCTCTGTTTGGGAACTGATCATACCTCTAGCCCCAGGCAACTATGAGTTCAAATATGCTGCGGACGCATGGAACATTCAAGAAGAACTTACGCCTGGTGATTTCTGCACCCTTACTACTGACGTGTTTACGAATCGCACGATTCAAGTGGTAGATCAAAGTCTTGATCTAGGAACTGTTTGTTGGGCTAGCTGTTCTGTATGTGATTCCCAAGCAGTGTTTTACGATGTGGTATTTCGCGTAGATATGTCACAAGTGAGCGATTCGTTCACCACACCAGAGGTAAACGGTACCTTTAACGGCTGGTGTGGAGGATGTTCTCCTATGACCAATGTTGGCGGTGACTTGTGGGAAGCAACCATTTCTCTGGCACCTGGCTTCTATGAGTTCAAATATGCCGCTGACGCATGGAACATTCAAGAGGAGCTGACGCCTGGTGATACCTGCACCTTATCTACCGGTACTTTCACGAATCGTGTTGTTGAAGTCATTGATACTTACATTATTCTCGACCTAGTATGTTGGGGTGCATGTTCATCTTGTGTGCAGCCTTCTGAGGGATGTACCTATCCGTTGGCTTTAAATTACAATGGGAATGCAGCTGTAGATGATGGATCTTGCCTATTTGCTGGATGTATGAATCCGTTGGCCCTCAATTACACGCCCTTAGCAACCTCGGATGATGGAAGTTGCTTGTTTGATTCAGGGAGTTCTTGTGAAGGCGACATAAACGGCGATGGCGTTGTAAATTCAGGTGACTTGCTATCCTTCCTTTCCGCTTTCGGCACAACTTGTCAATAATTCTTTTTTACAATTGCTTGTAGTTCGAGGCAATTTATTGAGGAGGTTCAAGCATCCTTCTGTTGCATTCGAATGAACAAATTCCTTAACACAGATTCTTGTATTGTTTTGACTTTAAGAATCATGTATCCGGTGTCAAACTGTTTAATGTTTGGGCTTCGTATAGTTGGGAATAAACAATGCACAACCGTTACTTTTTTGTGTGCTTTTGCCTTGCTTTTGGCTCTCGCAAGAGTTTAATAGGGAATCCGGTATAAGTCCGGAACTGTGCCCGCAGCTGTAAGTTCCTTTTGTGTTTCTGCAATCTTAGCCACTGACATTTGGTCGGGAAGGCGCAGAAACGGAACAAGTCAGAAGGCCTGCCTTTAGCATTAACGCTTTTAAGTGTGTTCGGTGCAAACACGCTACAGGGTATGAGATATTCATGTATCGTATTTTTATGCGCATTGCTGCCACAGTTGGGCAAGGCAAGTAGCAACGACTCGATTCCATTTGTGTCGCTGTCTGCCGCAACTATCGCCGTTTCTGAAGGGGGAATGGGCGCACATTATCAAATCGATAGTTTGGTGAGTGTTGCGATGCCGTACGCTTCGGTGGGCGAGCAGCTGAGCATGGGGTCGGTTGTGAATTTGCGGACATACGGTGCGCCAGGGACATTGATTTCAGGATTGGCAGGAGGGTTGACGCCTGATCATTTGATGGTTTTGTGGCAGGGTGTGCCTTTAAATAGTCCGAGCCTCGGAATGACGGATCTTTCGGCTTTGCCAGCCCGCTTTTTCTCGTCCATCAAGTTCAACGACGGTGTGTCTAAAAGTCCGCATCCGGCCGGCGCATCGGGTGTTCTGTCTTTGCAAAACAGCAGAAATAATGAGACTGCTGTACACGCAGGATTCACCTTCAATCAGTTCATGAATTTGCGATCAGGCGCGGGCTTCAACATTCCCGCAGGGAAATGTTTTTTAGACGCAAGCATGCAGTGGGAGCAATTGGCCAACGACTTTTCATACGAAGATCCATACAAGCACGGTGCACCAACTGAAGTGCGGCAGCACAATGATTTTTCGCGCCGCGCTATACGTCTGGGGTTTTATACCCCAGCACAGCGCAAGATAGAAGGTGAAGTGCACGCATGGGTGCAAAACAGTGTATTGCAATTGCCCGAACCACTGGGCAGTTATGGCTCATCGTTGGCGACACAACGCGATAGCAGTGTGCGTCTGGTAGGACAGCTTTCGTCTCTCGACTCAAGACTCACACTCCAATCTGTTTTGTGGAGCCAATGGGAGTCGAACCCATGACCTCTTGCATGCCATGCAAGCGCTCTAGCCAGCTGAGCTATGGCCCCAAAGTGGGTGCAAATTTAATGAATTATTTCGAATTTAAGTGTAGCGATCAAAATTCGGCTATAATCGATCAAGCTCGTCGTCAATGAAATCGATGATGATTTGATGTGCTTTTTTTACTTCATGAATGAAGGCTGATCGCCTTTCGTCAGACAGTGTATCGAACGATTTATAAGCCTGAGAAAGGGTCCGTACCCCCAGTAAATCCAAGGTAGGGTAAAGGCGATGCCTGCTTTCTGCCAAGGACTTTAAATCGACTTCGTTGATGGACGAGTCTATTTTCTTAAAACATTTAACAAACTCTGACCTGCACGTTTCGAGGTATTGCTTTAAGGAGGTACGGTTTTCAAAAATCCGTGCCAAATGGTCCATGGTTAATTCTTCGGAAAGGTTGAATGGGCTCATTTTATTTCACTTAAGAATTGTGTAAATTTTGATGGAGTGATGGGTTTGGTGAGCACATGCACAAAACCGTTGCCGAGGTAAAAATCTATTTCTTCTTTCGATGCATTGGCGGTGAAAGCAATCGCCGGAATTTGTCTTATTTCTGGGTATTTTTCATGTAGCATTTTCAATGCCTGCGTTCCGTCAATTTCTGGCATTTGGATGTCCATAAGGATGAGGTCATACGCATTTGAAGCACACAATTCGAGGGCTTCCATTGCAGAGTTGGCCATTGAAATATCTATTCCTAGTTGTTTCACGATGGCAGCCATTACCATTTGGTTAGGGAGCATATCCTCAACGTAAAGAATCCTTTTCACCTTGATGGCCGCAGTTGGTGAGTGTTCTTTTTCTTCGATGTTTAGCTCATTTTGTTTAACCTCCAGTTCGAATTCGTATGTGAAGCTGAAGGTTGAACCGGCGCCAAATTCGCTTTGAATGTGGAGTTGACTACCACACATTTTCAAGAGGCTGTTCACGATGCTCAAACCGAGTCCAGTTCCTCCATACTTGCGCGATATTGAACTATTTTCTTGCGTGAATGCCTCGTTGATCAACTCCAGGTTGCTCGCTTTGATGCCAATTCCGGAGTCAATAACATAAAAATCTATGCGAACACGGTGATTGCTTATAGGAGTGGTTACAACTTTCAATTTTACAAATCCTTGATGCGTAAACTTGAAGGCATTGGAGAGGAGGTTGCTCAAAACTTGATTGAGTCTCAAGGAGTCGCCCAGAACACGAACCGCCGGTAAGTTAACCCCCTCGAAGGTGAAGTTGACATTTCGCTTGTTCAATATCTCCGATTGGCGACTGATTTTTTGTAAAAGTTCAGACAGATCGAATGGGCGTTTTTCAAGGGCAAGCTTCCCCGAGTTTATCCGCGCGAAATCGAGGATATCATTGATTAGACCGAGTAAGTGATTGGATGAGAAAAAGAGAGTGTTCACAAGCTCTTCTTCTTCTGCGTTGAATTGCTTCTTTTGCAATAGTTCGCTGATAGCCACAATACTGTGCAAAGGCGTACGTATTTCATGGCTCATGGTTGAAAGAAACTCGTCTTTCGTCTTTAGCGCTTTTATTAGCTGCTCCTGAGCTCTTTTTTGCTCAGTAATGTCGAAACAAAACGAAAGTAGAAACTGACTAGTACGATCATCCTCGAACGGTTTTACGAGGTACTTTCCACTTAGCAAATGTTGCGTTCTTCCGTTTCGTTCAATGCGTTGCTCTTCGAGCAATGTTTGTCCACTGCTCCATATTTCAATGTCTTGTTGATGCGTATGATCTGCATGTTCTTTGGGATACAAATCAAAATCTGTTTTTCCGAGAAGATCTTCCTGTTGAAGTCCCATCTGCTCCAGCATAAAGCGGTTGGAGAAAATGTACTTGTGTTCACTGTTTTTCAGGGAAATAACAATGGGGAGTGCATTCAGGATGGATGAGTTGATTTCTTGCTGCTTCTCTACTTCTTTCTGCAAGAATTTTTGGTGGGTGATGTTTCGAATGAAAGAGGAAAAGATGATCTCACCTTTCATTTCAACGGGTGTAATAAACAAGGATATAAGGATTTCACTTCCATCCTTGCATTTTGCCGGAACTTCAATTTGTTTATTCAGAACCGGTCCTCTTTTGGTTTCATGGTAGCGATTCACACCTGCTTCATGAGCTGATTGATGCATTTCGGGGATGATTAGCTCAGCCAGATTTTTGCCTAGTGCCTCTTCTCGTGTGTAACCAAAAATCACCTCTGCTTGTCTATTCCACTCAATAACAATAGACGTTCCGCTCGTAATGATGACAGCGTCTAAGGCTGTATCAATAACGTTTTGCATCATGGTTTGGTAGAATTGTCCTTCGATTTCTTCTGTTTTTTGCAAGGATGCAGATGACAATTCACCAAGCTTTGATGAAAGCTGATTGTTTTTGGACTTGAGATCCTGAATTTCCGCATTCAGTTGTTCGATGCGATTTTTGTAGGGGTCTATGTATCGCTTTAGCTTGCCTAGCAAACTTGTGTCTCGCGCTTTCATAGAGAAGACTAGTAATGCCAATATGAGCACAAGTAGAAACATGACATATCCACACCACCAAAAAGTATCAGTGTTTTGGTTGAATATCGTTACCACACAATTGAGGAGTTCGGTATTTCTTACCCACATTGTCAAACCTGTTCAATTCGTTTTGAATAGATGTAACATCGACATCAGTGTACCTATTTCTTGTTGGTACATCTGCCTGTCCATCAATTCGTATAATTCGTTTCCGCGTCGTAAGGTGAAGCCAATTTACTGTCATTCGTGGCATAAACCAACACTTTGGTCAACATTGCACTTCGTCTTTCGATGATCGGTATTAAAATGTCTACGAATGGAATTCGGCTAGGGTTTTATCTTGCTTTAAATGGGGTAGGGTGTGTTGTTTGTCGAAAAAAACACCTTATTAAGCGATCAAAAATGTACTTTTGAAGACTAATTTAACAAAACACGTGATGAATAACTTTAAAACTCTTTTGTTAGCCTTAGCTGGTTTTGCTCCTGCTATTGCTTCTGCTACTGTATGGACCGTTTCGAACGACGCAAACCGTCCGGCTCAATTTACAACCGTGCAAGATGCGCATGACGCCGCTTCGCCTGGAGATACATTGCTTGTAACTGGAAGCACTACAAACTATGCCGGTGTTACTATGGTGAAGCCGTTGGTGATTTACGGTGAGTCAATTGACGGGGTGGATTTTCCGAAAACATATATCAGTCAAATTTACTTTTATCGATTGAATTCTTCGTTGAGCTCTAGCGGAAGCCGAATTTATGGTGTTCATGTTGGTCAGGTATATTTTGACAGTAACTTCAGCGGAGCGAGCACAGGTCAGCGCACGTTAAACGACATTATCATTGAGCGTTGTCGCCTAAACGGGGGTGGACTGTACAGCTACGATGGCTTGTCGAATGTTACCTTCAGAAATTGCCTGTTCCAGAATGGGGGGTTGAGCTTTGGCTATCCACAGCCGGTGTTGATTTCGAACCTAATCTTCACAAATAATGTTGTAGACAACTTCTACTTCACTTCAGCTTACACAAATAACATGGATTACAACGGGAACGTGGTATTCCGCAACAACTTGTTTATCAACCGCACTTCAGGTGCGTTTTCAGGAGACATGCAGGAAATCGTGTTAGAAAACAACATTTTCTATCGTTGTGAACCGACTGGTTTGGTGAACAGCACGTTCAACAACAACCTTTCTTATTTGTGCAACGCCAACGATTTGCCATACGGAACAAACGTTGGTAGTGGTAACTTGGTAAACGTAGATCCAGAGTTGGTGAACTATCCTGCATTGGGTGGTGTTGCTCATTCTTGGGGATATGACTACAGCCTACAGGCTGGTTCTCCTGCTATTGGCACTGGTACAAACGGAAGTGATATTGGTATCAACAGTGGCAACTCACCTGTGGCTAACCTATACAAATACGCAAAAATTCCTGCAGTAACTTCCCTCGATATTCCGGTATCTTCAGTTCCGGTTGGAGGAACATTGCAAATCAATATCCAGGCTGTTAGCCGCGACTAATCGTCTCAAAACACGTTAGTTGTGAAACAACAGCTCACAGATCGTCTGTTCGGACGGGCACTGTGGCTTGCATTGGGGCTGCTTCTTAGCATATCCTCACTGGCACAAAACCTCATTGAAGGAGAGTATTTCTTCGATGATGATCCGGGTCCCGGATTAGGAGTGCCAATAGCCATACTGCCTGATTCGCAAGTGGACATTACCATTAACGGTCCAACCTTAGGACTCGAAGCGGGATTTCATACCTTCTCGGTTCGATTCAAAGATCAGTTTGGCGTTTATGGAATGACCTCGACGACATCGTTTTTCGTAAACGTTACCGCGTATGCATTTCCTGAGTTACCTCAGGTGCTAACGCTGGTAGGAGGAGAATACTTTTGGGATACTGACCCCGGCGCGGGCAATGGTATTCCGATGTATTTCCCAGCGAATGGAAACGATGTACAAATGTCTATACCACCCCCTTCGACTGAAGGAACCCATTTACTCGGAATGCGTGTTTTATCGCAAGACGGGAAATGGTCTTTAGCCGAATGGAGGGAAGTGCAATACGGCAACGAAGATCCGTCTCCGTTGATTGCACACTTTACCTACTCACCAAATAACCCAATGCCGGGTGTTGCAGTGAATTTCACAAGTGATTCACAAAATGCATCTGGAAACGCTATATACAGCTGGGATGTGTTCGCTGATGGAACTGTTGAGAGCAACGGATCATCGTTCAACTACACCTTTCCAGGGCCGGGTATTTATGAGGTGAAACTCACTGTAGTGGATGATGAAACACCATTGGTGGATAACGCTCTTGTGAATTATGAATTCTTTGAGGCATCTGCACAAGATGAACAAGGCTTGTTTTCGCCGCTTTCAGGATCGAATGGTGTAATGTTCACTCCAGGGAAAGAAGGTGATATTCTAGGCGCTTTGGATCTTGATGGTGGCATGTATGAAGCATCGGCAACTCCTGTAACGCTAGGTGATTTTACCATATCTTACTGGTTTAAAGGTGCTTATGCGTATGCATTGCTGTCATTGGGTTCTAATCCAGCTAACGGCTATCGCGGTGTCGTTTCTGGATACCACCAAATTGGAGGTAACAGCATTTACGCCGGTAACTCTAACTTGTACAACGGAAATGCGTGGGCACACTTTGCACTCACCGTAAATGGGACAACCGGAGAAACGAAAGCTTATTTGAATGGCGTTCAAACCAGCAGCGCAACTTTTTCTTACTCGGGTATCTTCGCCGATGAACTCTTGCTTAACTATGCGTCGTTGGCAGAAGGCTCGATGGATAAAGTGCGCATTTTCGACACTGAGTTATCTGTAACTGAGGTTGTTGACTTGTATGAAGAGAACATAGCATTTTCAACATACATTGACCTCGTGCAAGTGGGCGATTTGCCTGCTGAGCTGGTGGTAACTGGTGAAACTGTGATTTGTGCAGATGAGTTTGTCACCTTAACTGCCCCGGTGAGCGATGCTTATGCTTGGAGCAATGGTGAGACCACTCAGTCGATTCAAGTGAATGAAGCAGGTCTTTATTCGTGTGTGCTCACTTCCGGAGGCTTCGACTACATTTCTTCATCTGTTGAGATTGTAGTAAACCCTTTGCCAGTGGTTTCACTTTCGATCACAGATGCCGTGAATGGCGAAAATGGAAATGTGATTCCGGTTTGGAATGAGTTCGAATTTCCGAGCTACAGTTTTAGCTGGAGTACGGGCGAAACAACACCGGGAATTTCGGGGCTTACGCCTGGAAGCTATTCAGTGGAAGTGACCAATGGCATTTGTAGTGTTGACATTCCATTTGTTATTGCAAACGAGCTTGTGGCGCCACTCCAAGGGGTAGTGCGCGGGGAGTATTTCGTCGATACAGATCCAGGCGTAGGAAGCGGAACAGCCTTTACCTTGGCTTCGGGACAAGAAATCAACGCACCGATAAACGTAGACCTAGCGGGATTCAGTGCTGGTTTTCACTCCATTTCAGTGCGTCTTCAGGATGCAGAGGGCGAATGGGGGATGACCCGCACCCACAATGTTTTCGTGAACGATCCTGATGCTGAGGTGATTGATTACCAGGCGTTGCAGATTGTTGCGGGTGAGTATTTCTTCGATGAAACCGATCCGGGTGCAGGTAATGGAATTCCAATTACTGCGCTTGTTGCCGGAGAATCACTGTCATTGCTGGAGCCCGTGCCAACAACAGGTTTGTCTGGCGGACAGCACCGCATTTCATTCCGATTTAGGGATGCAGATGGAGCTTGGGGTATAACGGCATCAACCATTTTTGCGGTTGATTACATTCTTCCTCCACTTCTCCCGGACTTTCACTTGCCTATTGTAGAAGCTGAATACTTCTTCGATAACAATGATCCGGGGCCGGGTAATGCTACTCCATTGCAGCTAGCGGCAGGCACGGATGTTCAATTCCCTGCCGAATGTGATGTTACCGGATTAAGCGTCGGCTCGCACCGCATCAGCATTCGTGTGTTGGATGTGTGGGGTCAATGGTCGATCACTCGAACACATGTGTTTAATGTGGTTGAGCCCGCTTGCACGGTTCCAGAGCCATCATTTACGGTGAGTACCATCGGTCCAAATCAACTTCTCCTTTCTTCTACAACCACAGGTTTAGAATCAGGAGGGGTAATCACGTGGGATGTGGATGGAGATGGCGTTGTTGATGGAACAGGGGCTACAATTACGGCTTCGTTTAGCGGTCCGGGAACATACCCTGTAACGTTAACTGCTGGAAACGGAATTACGTGTACGACTTCAATTGTGCAATGGGTGGATGTTCTTCCGCTCACCGATCTGAGTATTGTAGCCAGTGGAGCGCTTGCCTTTTGTTCTCCGGGTTCTGTTGTATTGACTGCCCCAGCTGGGTCAGGATATGTTTGGAACACCCTGGAGCAAACACAGTCCATTGAAGTGTCGGAATCTGGATTCTACCAATGCTATTTTGTGGATGCGAATGGCTTTGGATGGGTGTCTGAAACAGTAGAAGTGGAGGCTTATCCTGCCATGACTATTGAAACCGATGTGGTAGCTTCAACGAATGGTTTGATGAATGGCAGTGCTGCCTTGTTCGTATCAGGAGGCAACTCCTTCAGTTACGACATCCAGTGGTCTTCAGGTGAGCAAACAGCGATTATTGCAGGAGTGGCCGCAGGAAATTACACAGCTGTGATTTCGGACGGCACTTGTTCGCAAACAATAGCTGTGGTGATTGCTAACGAAACCGTTGAACCAATAGTTGGGTTAGTCGAAGCCGAGTATTTCTTCGGAGAAGATCCCGGGGTTGGAAACGGAACGCCTCTGTTGATTCCTGAGAACATCGAAATTGACACGTATTTGAATATTGAGACCATCGGCCTGACGGCTGGTTATCATCAGTTATCATTGCGCGCCAAGGAAGTGAACGGACGTTGGGGAATTACCCGCACGTTTTCTGTTTACTTGGACGATGAGAATCCAGAAGTCGTTACTACACCTGCGGTGGATATCTTACGCGGGGAGTACTTTTTCGATGACCAGGATCCAGGGATTGGAAATGGCTTTGGCTTTGAGTTGCCAGTGCCAGATACAAACATCGATTTCACGGCCTCTGTTGATGCTGCAGGGTTAGAACCTGGCATGCACAAAATTAATGTGCGGATGAAAGATGATAACGGGCATTGGGGGTTTGTGCGTTCAACGTTCTTCGTTATCGAAATCACGATTCCGTCGAACTTGCCGGATGCTACCTTCCCGATTGTTGCCGCCGAGTATTTCTTCGATGCGCAAGATCCAGGTGTTGGAATGGCAATCGATATTCCTGTACAACCGGGGGTGAATTTGCAACAAGTAGCTGCTATTGAAGTAGCAGGCTTGTTACCAGGGGTTCACAGGCTGAACGTGCGAACCAAAGACTTGAACGACAAATGGTCGGTTACCCGGACGTCATACTTTACGGTACAGCAGGTGCCTTGTGCGGTTCCTGTAGCTTCTTTCGATGCTCAGCAGAACATCGCAGGAGGAACCGTAGTGGATTTTGTGAGTACTTCATCGAACTTATTGCCTGAAGCAACCTTCGGGTGGGATTTTGATGGTGACGGCAATGCTGACGCTTCTGGAGCCACAACTACTCACACCTTCCCTCAACCGGGAGAGTATCAAGTAGCCTTGATGGTTTCTAACGGAGGAGATTGCAACGATATAGAAGTTGTTACAATCACCATTGGCGAGCCTGTAAGTACTGCATTGGACGTAAATGGCTTAACAACTTTTTGTGAGGGCGGTGAGGTTATTTTGACCGCACCGGTTGGATCCAATGTTATTTGGAATAACGGAGTACAGTCGAATTCAATCTCGGTTCAAACATCGGGCACCTATTTCTGCTCATTTGAAGATGCTTTCGGTAATACGTATGTGTCTGAATCGGTTGATGTTGTTGTGTATCCTGCCGTTCAGGCAGAAATAATTGTCAACGCTGAAACCAACAACTTAGGTAACGGTAGCGCTATTGTGATTGCCTCTGGTGGAAGCGCCTATGTTTACTCGTATGATTGGAGTACAGGTGCTACAACGGCAGGAATCACTTCACTGAGCTCCGGTAGCTATGAAGTTACGGTGAGCGATGGAACCTGTACAAGCACTGCAGTTGCTTCGGTAGCGAATGTGATTGTTTCCGATGGCGTTTTTGCAGGAGAGTATTTCTGGAACGGCGATCCGGGAGTTGGCAATGGTATTGCGATTCCGGTAACTCAAGGTAACGTGGTAGGATCGATTGCTGATATCCCAACCGTTGGACTCACAGAAGGTTATCACGTGCTGGGAGTTCGAATGCGAGATGCGCAAGGTGAATGGGGTATGGCTACCTTCCTTGGAGTGTACCTCAGCGAGGAAGATGTGCTTCCGCAAGAACCGGCGGCCGACATCGTTGTTGGAGAATACTTCTTCGACAGCGCTGATCCGGGTCCGGGCAACGCGTTACAATTGATCGTTGATCCAAGTGCACCTGTTGTGACGGCCTCTTACGATATCGATATCGCAGGATTGAGTCCGGGAGAGCACCTCATTTCTGTTCGTGTTAAAAATGCGGACGGACGTTGGGGCATCACACGAACTTCGTCATTCAACATGTGCAACCCGCCTGCAGCTCCGCAAGTGGTTGATCTTTCAATCGACTTGTGCGGTGGCGATAATCTTGTTTTGACCGCTGTGGATCAGGGCTACCCTGTGACATGGTACGGACCTGACGGACAATCGTTCAGTGGGCTTACATGGACGCGTACGAACGTTTCTGAAGCTATCGAGGGCACGTATTTGTGCGTTCAAGAGAGTGAAGCATGTTGCTACAGTGTGCCAACTGAATTTATGGTAGATGTACTTGAAACGCCGGTGATTACCTCACTCATTTCAGGCGCAACAACCATCTGTCCGCTCACGGATGACGCCGCTTATTACCTCGAACCGGTTGATAATGCGACCAATTACACATGGACATTGCCTGCGGGTACCACCATTGTAAGTGGAAACAATTCGAATAACATCGGGTTGGACTTCAATAACGTGACTCTGGAAACAGGGGAGATTTTCGTGGTGGTTTCAAACATCTGTGGATCAGACCAGTCGTCGCCGTTGATCATTCAGTTCGAATGCATCGGTTTGGATACGGATGGTGATGGCGTGCCTGATGACATAGACAATTGTCCGGATGTATTCAATCCTACACAAGAGCTATTCACCTTCTATCTGGATAGTGATGGCGATGGGTTTGGAGATGTGAATGAGCCGGTTCAGTTGTGCCAGGTGCAGTCAGGATATGTGTTGGATTCTTCAGATTGTGATGATTCCAATCCACTGGTGTACCCTGGAGCACCACCAACAGCTGATGGGGTAGATAACAACTGCGACGGAACAATAGGTCCGGGAGAAGTTGCTTGTTTTGCTGACCTCAACAACGATGGGTTAGTTAACACTGCCGATTTGTTGATTTTACTTTCCAACATGGGATGTACGAGCAACTGCGGCGCTGCTGATATGAACAACGATGGGGCTGTGAATACAGCAGACCTGCTTATTCTGTTGAGCATGTTGGGTCAGGCCTGCGGCTAAAATTTCTGAATGATTTAGAGGAGGGCTGTCTGTTCAAGATGGCCCTTTTCATTTCTAATAACCAGGTGTTCTCAATTAGGTGTTTTACCCCTTTTTTGAGTGACGGAGAAGAGTTGACCAACCTTAGATCGAATAATATCTTGTTCTATTTTTTCTGGCTTTTGTTTTTTATAGTAATTTGAGTTGCTATTAGAACTAACATATTTCCACTGCCAATGAAAACGCTTTCGGTCATTTTTCTGTGTCTCTTTGCTGTGTGTTCTGTGGTGAACGCTCAATCAACAGCCTATTTCCAACAAGAAGTCAATTATACTATTGAGGTGTCGTTGAACGATGTTGAACATTCCTTGACGGGAGCTATCTCCATGGAGTACACCAACAATTCCCCCGATGCACTGACATTTCTCTATATCCATTTGTGGCCAAACGCATACAAGAATGCGCGAACCGCATTGGCAAAGCAGAAATTAAGAGATGGTGATCGGTTCATGTTCTATGCGATGGAGAAGGAGCTTGGATACATTGATGGGTTGGCGTTCACAGTGAATGGACAGGAAGTGGAATGGAGTTATGACGAAGAGCATATAGACATTGCGAAAGTGATGTTACGACAGCCACTTGCGCCGGGAGCAACGTTAACATTAGCGACGCCCTTTAAGGTGAAGCTGCCGAGTGGCAGGATTTCGCGCTTGGGGCATATAGGAGAATCGTATCAGATTACGCAGTGGTATCCCAAGCCAGCTGTTTATGATCGGGATGGATGGCATCCGATGCCCTATTTGAATCAGGGGGAGTTTTACTCCGAGTATGGCTCATTTGATGTGACGATCACTTTACCTGACAACTACGTGGTAGGGGCTACAGGGGATTTGCAAACACCTTCAGAGGTTGAATTTTTAAATCGTCGAGATCAGGCTACCCGTGCTGGGGAATTGGCTAAAGACAATGCTTTTCCACCTAGCTCTACACAGCAAAAGACTATTCGGTATACCCAAGACAATGTGCATGATTTCGCTTGGTTCGCTGATAAGCGTTGGCACGTTTTGAAAGGGGAGGTGGTTTTGCCGAATTCGGGCAGAACCGTTACGACTTGGTCTATGTTTACACCTGAGAGTGCGGATTTATGGGAGAAGGCACCTGAGTACTTACACGATGGTACATACTATTACTCCTTGTGGAATGGGGATTACCCTTACAATCAAGTTACAGCAGTTGATGGAACCATATCTGCGGGTGGAGGCATGGAGTATCCGAATGTAACGGTGATTGGGAGCACGGGAACAGCAATTGGACTGGAACTCGTAATTGTGCATGAAGTAGGCCATAATTGGTTTTATGGGATACTCGGTTCGAATGAACGAGATAATGCGTGGATGGACGAAGGGATAAACTCGTTCAATGAAACGAGGTACATGCGCACCAAGCATCAGGATACATTGTATTTGATGGAAGGAATGATGCCGGAGAAAGCCAGCGAAAAATTAGGTTTGAACAAGTTTTCTTACCGCACAACCGATGAGTATGCGTACTTGCTCACAGCGCGTGGCGCAACCAACCAACCGATGCAGTGTCATTCCAATGAGTTTACGGGCATGAATTACGGAACAGTGGTTTACAAGAAAACAGCTGTTGCCTTTGACTATCTCCGAGGTTATTTAGGTGATGCCCGATTTGATGCGGCGATGCAGGCTTACTTTGAAGCTTGGAAATTCAAGCATCCTTCACCGGAAGATTTAAGAGCTTCATTGGAGGCAAGCACAGGCGAATCGTTAGGATGGTTTTTTGACGATTTGGTAAAAACCACAGGTGATGTGGACTTCGCGCTCCGGTCAGGCAACTCAGCGGGAAGCATCACCCGAGTGAGGGTTAAAAATAAAGGAGACGTTAGCGGGCCTTTTCAGCTCAGTGGTTATAGTGAAGGAAAAGAAGTATTCAATCAGTTTTATCCTGTAATGGCTCCCGGTGAGCGCCGTGTGATTGAAATTCCGCATGCTACAGATGTGGTGCGATTGGATGGCAACGAGCAGATGTTGGATGTTAACAGGCACAACAATACCGTTCGAACCCAGGAGATATTAGGAACGGTGGAGCCTTTTCGTTTGCGCTTTTTAACAGGCGTGGAAGATCCGAATTCGACCCAGTTATTTTGGACACCCGTGATAGGTTGGAATATGCAGAATGGTGCAATGGTTGGATTGAATTTGCACAATGCCACCTTGCCGATGCGTAAGTTTGAGTTTTCACTTACTCCGATGTTTGCCTTTGAAAGCAATACTTTGACCGGTTTCGGTAGAGTTTCCTACTTTGCTGGGGCAACATCTTTTCATCTGAAGTCCAAGACTTTTAGATACTACAAGGGTGATAGCAATGCCATTTATTCTACGAATAATGTTGATTATGTGCGAACTTCATTCGGCTTTGAGCACCGCTTCAATCGTCGTCCGGATTTACCTTGGCAGTCTACTTTGTCAGCAGAGTATGTTTGGTTTTATACGGAGACGGAATACAAATTGACGCGGTCTAGAGAAAGTGGGACCAATAGAGTATCGAGTAACAGAGATCTAATTTGGCTCAGGTACAGTGCTTCACGTGATGGTGTGGTATCTCATCGGTTTGATTTTGATATTCGGTACAATGGAATTGAGACGTATCAGTTTCAGTACACTGGCATAGTTCCTTACATGAAGAACAAGAACATAACATGGCGGCTCCATGCGGGATATTCAGATTCGTTTTTTACTCTGAATGGAGCAGGTTGGGGAGGTACGAATGATGCTAGTGCGGATTACACATATTTGTCTCGCGGGTTCGAAAGTTCGGATTTCTTCAACAGGCAAGTTTACACATCGATGGGGGGCTTGCATTTGATGAAGTCGGTTTACAGTTACATGGGTGTGTTCTCGGTTGAGGCAGACATTCCAAAGGTGCCCATATGTTCAGTTTACGGAGGCGTGATGTTGTCTGATTCGCAGTTTATACGAATCTCGAATTCTGGCTTTGTGTACGAAGATGGCAGTGTTGGTACAATTGCAGTTTTAAAAGAAGATTTCACATATGCGGCGGGACTTAAATTCACCCTTTGGGAAGGAATGATGGAGCTTTACATGCCGTTGGTGAGCGAGGAGATGTTGGATAAGAATGACTTCAACATTGCACAGAACATCACATTCTTGTTGAATTTGGACGCTATGAATCCATTCAGATTGGTGCGTAGTCAACTGAATTGATTACTTCTTTCCCGGGCATTTTTTGCATCGGTTTCCTTTTTTGTGTGCTTTGCAGCACTTCTTTTTGAATTTAGCGCTGGTTTGGGCTAATTCGAGGAGAATGCAGAAGGAAGCGGGTGTATTTTCCATGTTACAAAGGTCATTGAAGCTTGATATTCAGTCAATACCTTGTTTGGGTGATTTTTTTTGGGCATGGAATGGTGAGAGGGTAGTTGAGATTGTTCAATGTTAGTATATTTGCCGCGGCTCCGTAGTACAATGGATAGTGCGTAGGTTTCCGGTACCTAAAATCCAGGTTCGATCCCTGGCGGGGCTACAAGGTGAAGAAGTTGAGGCTTCGGAAGGCGGATGTGTGTCCGCCTTTTTTTATAGGCTAAAAAATTTCTTATGAGATTGATAATCAAATAATTGAATGCTATACGCAAAATGACTATTTGCCTAAATAGTCATTTTGCGTATAAAGAATAACGGTTTTTAAAACCTTCTTTTACCCCACACCGTAAACGCCTCCGAACTCCCTACACCATCGTAAGGGTAGTTCCTACATTTTAACACCCTAGAGCGTACTAAGTTGCGCTCATAAATTTTCACTCTATGATGTTCTATTTACGATTCTTGCTTGTATGCTGTGCCGCTATGGCAACAACGGTATTGCAAGCCCAAGGGGTAACTAACCCCATTCTATCAAATCAAGGCGATATTTTGCCGGGTTGCACTGACCCCGAAGCCTGTAACTTCAATGAAACGGCAATCCTCGATGATGGCTCTTGCCTCTACGGTCTTGCTGAAGACCTGCTCAATACAAGCTGGATGTTTGTTGAAGTAGATTGCTCTGATCCATCGTACATATATGGAACAGATGGCGAATATTACACCTTCAATGAAGACGGCTGGATTTACCTGAATGGTGAACAAGTGATGTCTTTCGAGGGATGTGGAAATGTTTTCTACATCACTGCCAATGAAGCCGGGGGAATGGGTATGTATAATCCTGAAACCGGACTGATTGAATATTCGGAAGAATCAGGCTTGTGTGCTATGCTCTTCCCTGAGGATTTTTCAGGTTGTACAGATGACGATGCTTACAACTACCACCCCGCAGCTACCACCGATGATGGATCGTGCTTGTACTGGGATCCATGCGATAACCTGGTTGATAGCAATGGCGTTGGTCATTATTTCACGAATTATTATTCTCAATGGAACTGGATCTTCCAATTGGATTCTGGTGGCGACATTAGCTTCCAGGAACAATCACTTACAATTACTAGTTCAAATGATGATAGCGGAGCTGTAAATCCGCTCACCCAAGTGACCATTGAAGCCGATAATAGCGGAACGTTCGAGTTTGATTGGTATTACTCCACTTCTGATGAAGATTGGACATACGATATAGCCTACTATATCAACGGTGAACGTATCGATCTCGTTACAGAATTCGATGAGCTTGGTAATCCAAATCAGGCAAATGACCAGTTCGGACATGTTTCGTTTTTCGCCAATGCGGGAGATATCATCGGATTCGGAATTGATGCCACTGATAACTGTTGCGGCGCAGGCGTGCTAGAAATCACGA
>JBJOIB010000267.1:0-6285 GCA_046047375.1 Bacteroidota bacterium | reverse complement strand
GCCCACATCCGTATGTACAAAGTTGTGCTGTCTGCCGAAGTGTGATGAAAAACATATTCAGGATGCACAGGACTGCGCTCATAGTCGTAACTCGTATTGGTTACACTATCTGTTAAGGGCTGACTGGAACACGCGCTTAACAGCATTGCCAGCAGCATCCCACCCCATCTGTTATTCATCATCGCTTGTGTCATCTGAAGCCAACAATTGTTGATTGATCGTTTTTTTCACATTTAACCCCATCTTCCGCATTTTCTCTGCTTTGCCGATGAGGTTTCCACGGCCGTCTCGAAGTTTGTTCATGGCCGCTTCGTAGGAGGTTCCAACACTCGTTAGGTGCTTTCCTATCGCAAGCATATCATCTGTAAAGCTGACGAATTTTTCGTACAAACTGCTTCCCTCAGCAATAATGGATTGCACGTTCTTGCGCTGGTCTTCCTGTTTCCACATGTAACTCACGGTGCGCATGGTGGCCAAAAGGGTAGAAGTAGATACCAAGACCACATTTTTTGCCAACGCCTCTTCATACAAACGAATATCATTGCTCATGGCTAAGTTCAACGCAGGTTCTATGGGTATGTACATCAATACAAAGTCTGGACTGTTCAACCCCTCAAGCTTGTCATAATTTTTTGCCCCCAATTGAGCAATGTGCGATCGTATGCTGCTGATGTGTTCTTTGAGCGCAACTTGAGCACCGGCATCATCACTCGAATAATAGCGCTCATAGGCCGTAAGAGAAACTTTGGAATCTACCACCAACGACCTGTTTTCAGGCAGTCGAATGATAAAGTCAGGACGTTGCCTCCCTTCTTCACTGGTAAAATTTTGCTGAGTTTGATAGTGAATGTCCTTTTGCAAGCCGGCCTTTTGTAAAATCACCTCCAGTTGACTTTCACCCCAATCACCCTGGGTTTTAGAATCCCCTTTAAGCGCTTTGGCAAGATTGGTAGCTCCCTCTGAAAGCTGTTGGTTCATTTCCATCAATTGCTTCAACTGAGCCTTCATCTCTCCTTGGCTCACCTTGTCTTCCGAATAAACTTTATCAACTTGTTCTTTGAAGGTTTTAATCTGCTCGCGAAGCGGACTTAAAATTTGATCGATTTGCTCTTTGTTGTTCTTGGTGAATGTTTCGGTTTGATTGGAAATCAAGCGCCCTGATATCAATTCGAATTCCTTCTGCAACTGCGCTTTGGTATCCGTAAGTTGCTTTTCAAAAGCCACTTGCTGGTCTTCTAACTTTTTGGTTTGCTCGCCTGCTGATTGCTGTAATTGCTGAATCTGCTGCTCTTTGTAATGGAGTTCTTGGGCAATTCGCTCTTTTTCAATTAGTAACTGCTGGTGGTTAGTCGATAGCGCTTTCAGTTCAGAGCGCGTTTCCTCCAAATCGGTTCTCAAAAAACCATCGCCGCTTTTGGAGGCGGTGAGTCTGAAAAGAAGGTATCCTACTATAAGTCCAACAATAATTCCTAAAAGCAAGGAGAGTATGTCCATCTTAAAACCTATTTATAAAACCAAAATGCACTTTTCCATCGCGAAAAAGCAAGGCCTGATCTTGCTGACTTCCAAGGGCATAGAATAAACTAAACGAGCCATTCTGTGTGCCTAAAAGTACCCCCGCGCCAACGCCATACGGTTGATCGGTGAAATATACAGCATCCGTGCGTTCATACCAAGCCTGATCTAAGAAGAGAAATAGAGCAGAGGTTTGATCTATAGCATACTTGAGCTCCAACGACCCAATGCCATATGCTGAGGCGAACAGCGATTCCTCATTGAAGCCCCGTAGCGTTGTCAAGCCCCCAATCCGATAATGCTCGTTGGTGGTCAAAGCGCTGTCTAGCTTGCCACCCGCCTGTATTCCCACAACAACAGATAGTCGGGAAAAGACCGGCAACCATGCCCGTGCCTGAAATTGCCCGGTAAACTGATTGCTTCGAGCAGTAGTGCCATCAGTCAAAGGAGTTGATTTTATTCCGGCATCTCCTGCAAAATCTGTAAGGAAACCTTTCATGGGATTCGCATTAAAGTCGGTGCGAAAGGTGCGAAAAGCAATGCCATAACGTCGAATAGAGACGTTGTTCAATCCGGGAACGTTTTCCCGCAGTGCGTTGGAGTTGTACCATTCAGAGGTGCCTCGTAAGTACTTCCCTTGACCCAGCACTAATCCCGCTGATAAATAAAGGGTTGTGGTTGTAAACGTGGTGTCGCGCCTGTACAATTGCATTTTGCCCCACATTCCAATCTTTGTAGCGGCTACGTAAGGCAAATGTGCATCCACCCGCAAATCCTGGGTCTGAAACTGTAAGCGCTTCCATTCAAGATTGAATTCTTCCCCTCTTCTGAGTGCATTCACTAATCCAAGGGTGGCATTACCTGTTAAAACTATTTTTCCGGTAGCTGCATCCGGCTGAAAGCCGATAATACCATCAAAACGATTGGCCTTGCGGTCTTTTAGGTAGCAGCTAACATCAACTCCATCGCTGTGGAAAAGAGCTTCGGGACTGCGCAAGGGAGCTACAAAATTCAATTCACTGAGCTTTCGGGCAATGTCTCGAAATTCTTCTTCACTGTAAGCGTGCCCTTTTCGCATGTTGAGGTATTGCTGAAAATAAGCCTGACTGAATTTTTTTTCTCCTTTTAATAATAAACTGTCTACTGATACCCATTTGCCGGGAGCCACTTGAGCCGATAATACCAATGCCGAGTCGATGTCAGCCTCCACAACAAACTGAACAGACGCAAATGGATAGCCTCGATTTTCATAGGGTTCAATCAATTGATCAGCCAATGCTTGAATAACCTCTGTGCTGGCCTGAAGTGATTCCCTTTTATTTTTTCTCTGCCTTCCCGGCAGGATGACTTGCTTGAATTCGTAGAGAGGGCCTTGTGCTATATATAGGTGTACGGTATCGCCAAACCAAACCAACGAATCAGCATAGGCGGAAAGATATCCCATCGAAAACTGCTTTTGCAGCTCGCGCTGGATGCGAATGTTGGTTTGAACAGCAGTGTCAGGGGCCTGGTAAACGGTGCTATCGCCAAAATGTGTAACCATGTGCTGACCAGCCAGGTTAAACTGAGTAAGTAGTAGGATGAATAAGAAGAATTGTTTTGCGTTCACAATACACACGAATGAATAGCGTTTACCTTGAAATGAACGAAAAATGTTCATAAAACTGTGAAACAAAAGTAGATGTTCACCGTAAAACGATACCAAATGGTGAGCATCTTTCGTTCAGAAAGGAAAACACCGAAACCTAAGTACTATGAAAAAAGCATTCATCCTCCCACTAGCAGTTGCAGCCTTGGCTATGATGTTCGCCTCTTGCACGCCACACAAGCAAGCTTGCGCCGCTTACAGCAAAACAGAACTCCCAGCAGACAAATAGTCTCAGTTTTCAAAAATTACCGTAATGTCTTGTTCAAGGTCTGGGTGTAAACTCAGTGCAACTGGACAAGTTAGAGCGGAATTTCGGAGAATCGTTTTCTCTTTTTCGGTGAAATTTCCGGAAATAAAGAGTTGAATTCGAATGGCAGCAATCCTTCGTGGGTTGGATGCCATTTCTTTTGTTACATCTGCTCGCATGGAAACGAGAGAAATCCCTCTTTCGTCGGCTGCTATCCCAACAATGGTCATCATACAATTGGCCAACGAAACACTCGCCAAATCGGTCGGAGAAAATGTCGACCCCTTCCCCTTGTTGTCTACCGGAGCATCGGTTATAATGGTTGTGCCAGATTTTACATGAGTGCTCTGACAGCTAAGATTTCCTAAATATTGTACTTGAAAATTCATGCGATAGGGTGAATTAGCGTTATATTGTATCTTTGTCAATCGATACGTCAAATGTACAGGGTTTTTATCGTCATAGCATTCCTAGCCTACTTTTCAGCCCCGGCTCAAGAAGAGTTGTACGATGGTGAAGAAGGTGTACTTACCCGTTATCTGCAATACGGAGGGGTAACCCTTCACTCCAATGGCTTCGGTGCTTTTTACCATTACGGTTGGAATGTAACCGCTCACAAATCGTATTTGCTGGGTGTGGAAGCGGTAACCATGAAGCACGACAAAGAAATCAAAACCTTCAATCCCGGATATCCCAACGATTCTAAGAGCTATGTGTACGGGAAGTTGAACAACTTTTACATCCTTCGCCCCACGTTAACTATTCGCAATATCATTGCGGATAAACTGAGGTACAGTGGTGTACAGGTTGGTTACGTTTTTCAAACAGGGCCTTCTCTTGGTATCACAAAGCCTGTGTATTTGGAGATCGGATATCCAAGCTTTCCTTACGAATACATCGCAGTCGAAAAATACGACCCAAACAAGCATTATTTGGATGATATTTTTGGACGAGCCTCCGGTCTGAATGGATTGAATGAATTGAAGCTTCACCCGGGTTGGTTCGCGAAATTTGGTTTGAATTTCGAATACTCCAATGAGCGTTATGTGCTCAAAGGTCTGGAAGCTGGAGTGGCGTTCGACGGTTACCTGCGGGATATTCCCATCATGGCTGATTTCGAAGAGCCCAACAAACAGCTTTTCTTGACTTTCTACCTCAACTTTTTCATCGGATCAAAGTTCAATAAACAAGAATGAGCGATACAGCAAGTGTGTCTCAACGCACACCTAAACCAAAATGGTTGCGCGTAAAACTCCCTACCGGAGAATCCTACAAAAAAGTGCGCGAAATTGTGTCGGAACACAAGCTTCACACGATATGTGAAAGTGGAAATTGTCCGAACATGGGTGAATGCTGGGGAGAAGGCACAGCTACCTTCATGATCCTGGGAAATATTTGTACTCGCTCCTGCGGATTTTGCGCTGTTGCAACGGGAAAGCCCCTCGAGGCAGATCCCTTTGAAGCCGGACGTGTTGCCCGGTCTGTAGCGCTCATGAAAGTGAAGCACGCAGTAATCACTTCGGTTGACCGCGATGACCTCGCGGATGGAGGCTCAGAAATATGGGCCGCTACCGTTCGGGCTGTAAGACACCAAAGTCCGGGTACCACCATGGAAACACTTATTCCTGACTTTGCAGGAAAATGGGAGAACCTCCAGCGTATCATCGATGTGGCACCGGAAATCGTTTCGCACAACCTTGAAACCGTTCGCAGACTGACAAAAGAAGTACGCATTCAGGCCAAATACGATCGCAGCCTCGAAGTATTGCGCAGACTCAAACAAGGAGGCATGCGCACTAAATCAGGTATCATGCTCGGACTAGGAGAGTCAGAAGATGAAATTTTTGAAACACTAGACGATCTACGCTCCGTGAATGTAGATATCGTTACCATGGGACAATACCTACAACCCACACCGAAACACCTGCCAGTGAAGGAGTTTGTAACACCCGAAAAATTTGAAGAATACAAGCAATACGGGTTGAAAATCGGATTCAGATACGTGGAAAGTGGCCCACTCGTGCGTTCTTCTTACCACGCCGAAAAACATCTTTTTTGAACAGGTAGGGCTTAGACTTGTTACTTTGTAAAGATTATAGCACACAACTTTTTTTTCGTGAGTTTACTTTTGTTGTAAATTGCCGACCAATTGTTTCGAGAAAACTTAGTGAATATGAGATTGAGAACTTTACTACTTACGTCAGGAATTGCGCTTGTAGCAATCGTTGCAGTGGTAACGCGGAAGAATGATAGCGTTGCTTCTACCTATGAGCCAAGAGCTGAAAAAACAGCTGCTGATGCTCATGGAGCAGCCGAAATCATGCGCATGTTGAAAGGAGATATTGCCACCGGTGAAATTTCGTACATCGGACTCGAGCAACTTCGTCAAGCTGCGGCTAAATACAACCGCTCCATGGCAAGCAATAAGGCTGATGCCATTGAATGGACAGAATTAGGTCCGGATGACGTAGGTGGACGCACCCGCGCAATCCTCATCCTCGATGAAAACAACATCATCGCTGGTGGTGTGTCAGGTGGTCTTTGGAGATCAACCAACGCAGGAAATAACTGGACACAAATAACCACCTTTCCTACTTGTATGATCGGATCGATCGCTCAAGCCGGTAACGGTGATATATATGTAGGTACAGGATCCCTTTTCGATGGGGCAGGTGGTGACGGTGGGTCAGGATTCGCCGGTCGTGGTGTCTTCCGCTCAACTGATGGCGGAAATACATGGGCCGTAATCCCAGATACCGACCCTGCTCAGTTCTCTACAGGAAACTGGACAGCAGTAGACGCTCTCGAAGCAGATCCAAATCGCCCGAACCGCGTATATGTTGGTTCTAACGCAGGATTTGGATACCTGGAAGGA
>JBJOIB010000266.1:0-9766 GCA_046047375.1 Bacteroidota bacterium | reverse complement strand
AAATGAATGTGCTTCATTGGCATTTAACGGAGGATCAAGGGTGGCGCATAGAAATAGATGCCTACCCCAAGCTCACATCTGTTGGCGCTTGGAGAACTGAAGCGGATGGGTCTCGATATGGGGGCTACTACACCAAAGAACAAATTCGCGACATAGTTGCTTACGCCGCTGAACGTCACATTACTGTTATTCCGGAAATTGAAATGCCCGGACATTCTTCTGCCGCCATTGCAGCTTATCCATGGTTGGGTTGCACAAGCGATTCCATTGAGGTGGAAACTGAATGGGGGGTGTTTAAAGATATTTACTGCGCTGGGAACGATTCAACCTTCGCGTTTTTAGAAACAGTTCTGGATGAGGTCATGGAGTTGTTTCCATCTGAAATCATTCACCTAGGAGGTGATGAAGCCCCGAAAGCGCGGTGGGAAGAATGCAGTAAATGCCAAAAGCGCATTGCTGACCATCAGCTGCACGACGCTCATGAACTGCAAAGCTATTTTATTGAACACTTCGCCAACTATCTCAAAGCACACGGCAGAAAGGCCATTGGTTGGGATGAGATACTGGAAGGTGGATTGCCTGATGGTGCCATGGTGCAGTCATGGCGAGGTATGGAAGGTGGAATTGCTGCTGCTGCGGCCGGCCGCGATGTAGTGATGTCGCCAACCTCTCATGCATACTTCGATTACGATGTGAAGTCTACAGATTTGTCGGAAGTCTATCACTTTGTGCCTGCTTCTGATACCTTGGATCCTGAGATTGCTCGACATATTATCGGAGGTGAGTGCAATATGTGGACGGAACACGCACCGCAAGAAAAAGTGGATGCGCGTATGTTCCCTCGTATGCTGGCCATGAGTGAGGTTTTATGGACCAATCACAAAGTGCGCAATTTCGACGCCTTTCATAACCGTGTGGAAGGAATGTATGCTTACCTCGATTTTCTAGGGGTAAATTACGGCCCTGAAAGTGTTCCTTTTACGTACTCTGTTTCTACCAAAGAAAGTGGCTTAGAGGTGATATTTAATCGACTTAATTCGAACCTCAAATTGACCAGTAAATCAGGGGCAGAATTTACCTCTGACACGCTTCTTGTAACTGATATTTATTCAGACATTATTACGGCTGTTCGAAACGACAGGCCTTATGGTGATCCGGTTACAATAGCGTTGGAGAATCATGCTGGTGTTAATGTGCCTATTGTACTCCCAAATGGTTATTCTACATACTATACAGGAGGTGGAGATCATGCATTGAATGACGGTGTTAAGGGCTCTTTTGACTTTCGAGATGGTCGATGGCAAGCCTTGCAAGGAAAAGATATGGTAGTGGAAATGGATTTGTTAGAGGTGAAAGAAATAAAGGAAGTTTTTACTCAGTTTTATACCTATGCCAATGCATGGATTTTTATGCCTTTAGAAGTGTTAGTTGAAACAAGTGAGAATGGGCAGGATTGGAAGCGTTTTGATTCAATTAAAAATCCATTAGCAGAAGACGACAAGCGCCAAGAGATTTTACCGGTGGTTGTTCCGTGCGCTGCTAAAGCCCGGTATGTTCGGATGACAGCTGTGAACCGAGGAATTTGTCCTGTTTGGCATGACGCACCCGGCGAGCCTGCCTGGTTGTTTTGCGATGAGGTGGTTATTCGGACGGTGCGTTAGGAAGCGGCATCCAATGGGTAACATCAGCAAAGAAGTGGTTGCTGTTACCTTCTCCCTGCCAGAAGTGTAGACCGTGTTTTTCTGCTTTATCAGGCCGGTCGGCGTAGAAATTTTCTTGAAAGCGGAGAACGATGACCTCGCGTAGTTCTATGCCCGATAAGCCTGGTAGAACCACTTTGTTTCCGGGAATAAACGCGAGTACACGTTGGTCATGGTGTGGAAGAGCCGTGTTAATGTGAATCCAGTCCAAGCAGCGAAAAATGTTGTTGAATGAGGTGTTGTTCTATTTTATCCTCTGTCAATGGCTTGTGAATATAACTCTTGATGCTGCTTCGACTACGGGCGATTTCCACATCTTCTTCATGAAGGGAGGAGCTTAGGATCATAATATCGCTGGATCGTCCCAGTAATTCCAATTCATCGATGAATTCCCATCCCGTCATCTCTGGCATGTTGATATCGAGAAGGATGAGATCTGGGTGGAGCAACTTTCCGGTCTTCAACAACTGCAGCACCTGAGCGGGACTTTGAAAGGCAGTGATGGTTGACTTCGGGAGCATGAAGGTTAGAAATTGGCGATTCAATAAGTTGTTAACTGCATCATCGTCAATCACAAGAATACTTTTGTAGGGAGAGTTCATAAAGTACGTGATCAGGATACTTAAAAGTACAACCCTTCACGCGAGGTGAATGCCAAGGTGCAATGACTTATGAAAAGCGGATTGTGAACTACCTTCCTATAAAAACAGCCGGACGTTTTTCGAGGAAAGCTGCCACACCTTCTTGGTAGTCGTGTGACTGTCCTGCCTTGGTTTGCAGGTCTCCTTCCAGTTGCAATTGTTCTTCAAGCGTGTTCTCGAACGCCTTGTTGAACGCCATTTTCGTCATTCCGAGCGCAGCAGTGGGCATGTTAGCGAGGCGGTTAGCCAAGGTTTCAATTTCCCCTTCGAAAAGCTCATCTGCGATGGCTTTAAAGATCATACCCATAGAAGCAGCTTCAGTGGCTGAGACTTTATCGCCGAGCATAGCGAGAGCCGTGGCGCGTTGCATGCCGATGAGACGGGGTAAAAACCAGGTACCGCCGCTGTCAGGCACAAGTCCGATTTTTGAGAATGCCTGAATGAAAGAGGCTGATTCGCGGGCAACACAAAGATCGCATGCTAAGGCTATGTTGGCTCCTGCGCCAGCAGCTACACCGTTCACTGCGGCTATGACAGGCTTTTCCAGAGCGCGAATGCGGCGAATGATAGGGTTGTAATGTTCATGCACTATGTTCGGCAATCCTGGTCCAGCCGGATCAATGGCCTCGCTGAGATCTTGTCCGGCACAGAACGCCTTTCCTTCCCCTTTGATCACTACGCAGCGCACCTCAGGATTGTTTTTGGCATGGTCAAGCGCATCGTGCAAGGCAAGGGCCATGGAGCGATTGAAGCTGTTAAACACCTGCGGACGATTTAGCGTGATCGTGAGCACGCCTTGTTGAAGTTGCGTCAGGATTTCTTGCATGAGACTCAAATTTTCGCGCAAGGTACTGTCCAAAGCTCAAATCACCAACAAAAATGGTTCATGGTTGAGGGGTGAGGCGATGTTGAATCGATAGCTTGCATGGTGACAGCGGCTTCATCCGCCGAGTGAGGCGAAAGTAGCCAACAGATGCTCAACTATTGTATCTTTGTGCTTCTATGGCGGGTGAGATTCGAAATAAAAAGGCTCTTTTTCGGTACTTTCTTCTGGATGAGTTTGTAACTGGTATGCAGTTAACGGGCTCTGAAATCAAGTCGATACGGAATGGAAAAGCAAGCATTGTGGAGGCCTATTGCAAAATGCGCAAGGGTGAATTGTTTGTGGTGAACATGTACATAGCCGAGTATGAAAACGGCGGGTATGCCAACCACAAGCCGAAACGCGATCGGAAGTTGCTGTTGAACCGCAGTGAGTTGAACAAACTTGAACGCAAGACCAAAGACCAAGGGCTTACCATTGTGCCTATTGAGCTTTTCATCAACGATAAAGGATTGGCTAAATTGAAGGTTGCGTTAGCGAAAGGGAAGAAGCTCCATGATAAGCGTGAAGATCTTAAAACCAAAGACTTGGCGCGAGAAATGGACCGCAAAGGAATGTGATGAAATACCACATTTGGCACCCGTTTACCCAACACGGAATAGACAAAGAAATGCCCGAAATAGCTTCGGCTTCAGGCGCATGGATTACCGATACGACGGGAAAAGCGTATTGGGATGGTATATCGTCGTGGTGGGTCAATCTGCACGGACATGCACATCCGTTCATAGCGGAGCGTGTTTATGAGCAGATGAAGACACTTGAACATGTTATTTTTTCTGGTTTTACGCACCAACCAGCCAAAGAGTTGACCGAACGGCTGGCTAGGTATTTCCCTGATGAACAGGTTCGATTTTTCTTTTCAGACAATGGTTCGACCGCAGTAGAGGTGGCGGTGAAGCTTGCTATTCAGTACGTTAAGCAAGCGCGGGGAGCGAAAAAAGTGAAAGTGCTGGCATTGAAGGGCAGTTATCATGGTGACACCTTTGGGTCGATGGCGGTGGCTGAACGCAGCGTTTTCACAGATCCGTGGGATGATTTGCTTTTTGATGTGGTGCATATTGAAGCACCGGTGGCCGGAAAGGAGCAAGCATGTTTTGAGGCGATTCGAAAAGAGGCCGACCAACACACCTTGTTGGTGTATGAACCCTTGGTGCAAGGAGCGGGCGGGATGCGCATGTACACCCCGCAAGCATTGGAAGAAATGCTCAGCGTAGCACGTAATGCGGGTGCATTGCTGATTGCCGATGAGGTGATGACGGGCTTTTACCGCACAGGTACGATGCTGGCGAGTGTGCAGACGAGTGTTTTTCCTGACTTGGTTTGTTTGAGTAAAGGCTTAACGGGTGGTGCATTGCCGATGGGAATGACAGCGTGCGCTGGATTTTTATTCGATGCATTTTTAGATGATCGCTTAGAACGAGGATTTTTGCACGGACATTCGTTTACGGGAAATCCGGTTGGTTGCGCAGCAGCCTTGGCGAGCTTGGATTTGCTTGAAAGTGATGATACACAGAAGGCAGTGCAGCGCATTTGCATGACCTTGGAAGACATTCGAAATTATTTGATAAAGTGTGAACATCTGGTGCATGTGCGCAGATGCGGAACAGTGCTGGCTATGGAGTTGCCAGGTACCGGAGGTTACTTACACCCTAAGCGCGATGCTTTGTATGCCGCATTCATGAAGCGCGGATTGTTGATTCGTCCGCTTGGAAATACCATTTACCTTTTGCCACCATACTGCAGCACTGATGATGAGCTTTGGCTTGCCGCACATGCTATTGAAGAGGTTGCAAACGAATTGATGAAAGCATGATACGGATTAAGTCAGCCGCGTTTATGGGGCCAGGTTTTTCGAATTTGGAGGGGCTGAGGAAAATGCTGCAAGCCGGTTCGCATGGACTCCAGCGATGGGAGCATGCCTGGAAGGGAGCTGTTTCGGATCAGTGCAGCAGACAGTTAGAGCGTTTGGCATTGGGAAGGAAGGAATACGCGCATGCGGATAGGGTGGCCTTATTGGCTATGTTATTAGCAGAACGCACCGGTTCAGCAGACGCGGTGGTGATAGGATCTGCCCGTGGTGCTACAGCGTCGTTGGAAACAGCCATGGCGTCGTTTCTCACAGGCGAGCGTCTGAATCCACAAACATCACCATCAACGACAGCAGGCAGTATATCAGCCTTGGTGGCGAGACACATCGGTGCTAAGTCAGGGGCTTTATCGCTGTCGATGACCTGTGGAAGTGGACTACAAGCAGTGATATATGGCTGTAATTTGCGCAAAGCGAGTGGCATGGATGTGCTTTGTGGCGGAGTTGAAGCACCTCTTACCCCATTTACACGCGCACAGTTTGATGCCTTGCGTTTGTTGGCGCATCATGAAGCGGCTTTTCCATGCAAACCTATGGCGCTTGAAGGCAACCGTGTGGTGCTGGCAGAAGGGGGAGGAACCTTACTCTTGGCTGACGAGGGAAAATTCGCTATTGTTGGATGGGGCGAGGCGATGAGTGTAGACGGTTCAGCCGTAACCTTTTCGGGTGATGCAATGCGCAAAGCCATGTCTGGTGCGCTCGCGATGGCTGGATTGCAAAAAGTAGATGTGGTAGTACCCCATGCTCCTGGAACACAGTTGGGTGACCGGTTGGAGGTAGAAGCCATCCGCGCTGTTACACGCGATAGTATTGTTTACTCTTCGAAGTGGGCCACAGGACATGCTTTAGGGGCCAGTGGATTGCTGGGAATTGCTACAGGGATTCTGTTCTTAGAAGGGGGGCAGTTTTATGACCCTTTGAAATCTGCAACGCTTACTTCAGCGCCGGCAGAAACGGTGATGATCAACTCAGCAGGCTTCGGTGGAAATTGTGCTTCGGTAATATTAACTAAAGTCAGGTAAGCAATCGCTCACGAAAAAAAGCGCAATTAAGCGTGTTGCGCCGTGATCTTGAATTTTTCTTGAAACGCCTTCCAATCCCACAGGAAATTCTCAATAAGGTCTCCTAAATTCTTTTGGAAAATAGGGTTTGGCACTTTCAAGCTACGGAAGTATTCTTCTTGGAAATCGTTCAACTCGTACTTGTAGAATACTGCGCGCGACATGCCGTAAACAGTATTTTTGCTCGGGTGGCTGATACGCGAAATGAAATCGCGGTATTCTTTCACTTTTTGTGCGAATACCTCGGGTTGAAGATTGAACACCTTCGAAAACTGCATCACCATTCCTTGGATGATCTCTTTATCAACCCCTTGGTCAAAATTATCAGGAATGTGATTGAAATTTCCGGCAATCACGATCATCAGGAATTTCCCGAAATCTTCATGGTGGATATTGGGGTTGCGGAGGAATTCCGGACTATCGTTGATGAAGCCAGCAATCTCAGGCCAGCCTTGTTCTACAGCGTGGACAGTTGTTGAAACAACGTGATTAACAGCAGCGTCTACAGAAATCTTTTTACGTCCGAAAATTACCATCATACCGAGGTTCCCTTTGAAATCCAAAGTTAGCAGGGACAGTTGGCATGCCCTAAGAACCGCGCTTTCATCTATCAACAAAGTTATTCACCGCCATTGGCTTATGTTAGCAACAGGGCGAAGGCAAATGAGATTAAAATAAACACGGCAAGGCGCTTGTAGCGAATTACGTAGGTCATGCTTGTCCGAATTAAGTTTATTGGTCGTACAAATAAAGCACGGCTTGCGTTGTGTTTTAGGCTTCCATGAATGGAAAGATTAAGAACAAAAAGTTAATAACCTCATTTTTTGTTGAAAACATGCGGTTTTCCCGTTGTACTTTTGCGTCATGTACAAGACCATAATCAAGCCGATATTTTTTTTGTTTTCGCCAGAAACGGCGCACCATTTGAGTTTTTTTCTCTTGAGAAACACGCTGCGTATTCCGGGGATGAAGGCTTTTTTTTGCAAGCAATTCTGCGTTGAAGACACGCGTTTGCGTAGAACTGTTTTTGGAATTGATTTTCCCAATCCAGTTGGCTTGGCAGCGGGTTTTGATAAAGATGCGACCTTGTACAAGGAGCTAGGCCATTTGGGGTTTGGGTTTGTGGAGATAGGCACAGTAACGCCTGTTGGACAGCCGGGAAATGATAAGCCCAGGTTGTTTAGGTTGCCAAAAGACAGGGCGCTGATTAACCGCATGGGGTTTAATAATCAAGGGGTACATGCGGCGGCAGAACGTCTGAAGAACCGTGATTCGAATTTGATCATTGGTGGGAATATTGGGAAGAACAAGGTGACCCCCAATGAACAAGCTACGGCAGATTACATTGCCTGTTTGGAGGTTTTGCATCCGGTAGTGGACTATTTTGTAGTGAATGTGAGTTCTCCGAATACACCAAACTTGCGGGCTTTACAGGAGAAGGAGCCGTTGAAGCAGCTCCTGCATGAGCTTATGCTCCGCAACCGCACCACTGGAGCGCCGCGGCCTCTTCTCCTGAAAATTGCTCCAGACCTATCTGTGGAGCAGTTGGATGATATCATCGAGATAGTGCAAGAAACAGGAATTGATGGTGTGATAGCGACCAATACTACCATTGCCAGAGATCCACTTGCTACAAATCGGTCTGAAGTTGACGCTATTGGCGCCGGAGGATTGAGTGGGGTGCCTGTTCGCGTTCGGAGCACGGAGGTTATTCGATACTTGCATACCAAATCGAATGGAGCTTTTCCAATCATTGGTGTTGGAGGTATCAACAATGCTCAGGATGCTCAAGATAAGCTTGAAGCCGGTGCATCGTTGGTGCAGATTTACACAGGGTTTGTATATGAAGGTCCGGGAGTGGTGGCGCGCATCAATCGCGGACTTCTCAGAAAGTTGCGTTAATCGAATTGCTGCATATCCACCAGCGACCGGTAGATGCCATTTGCGGCCAGTAGGTCTGCGTGGGTTCCCTGTTCAGCTATTTGTCCGTCTTTTATCACCACAATCAGATCGGCCTTTTGGATAGTGCTCAGGCGGTGAGCAATCACCAGTGCCGTGCGGTTTTCCATTAGATTGGCAATGGCAGCCTGAACCAGTTTTTCACTTTGGGTATCGAGGGCAGAGGTAGCTTCATCGAGAATAAGGATCGGAGGGTTTTTATAGATAGCTCTTGCAATCGACAAACGCTGTTTTTGTCCGCCTGAGAGTTTGCCCCCACCGTCGCCTACCATAAAATTAAACGTGTCGGGTAACTCGGTTATAAACTCGGTGGCATTCGCTATCCGCGCCGCGTGCGCGACCTTTTCATCATCGATGGTTGCATGGCCCAAGGCGATATTGGCCCGAATGCTGTCATTGAACAGTATGGAGTCTTGAGTGACCACGCCCATCAGCTTGCGCACATCTGAAACCCGCACGTGGCGTAGGTCTTTGCCGTCAATGGTGATAGAGCCTCCGGTTACATCGTAAAAGCGGCCAAGCAAATTGGCGAGGGTAGACTTTCCTCCGCCTGAAGGTCCAACCAGAGCCACGGTCATCCCCTTTTTCACCGATAAATTGATGCCCTTTATGACTTCTTCATTGCCATAGGCAAAGCGGATGTTTTCGAAACGAATTTCGCTCTCAAAAGCGGTTAGGTCTAGTGGTTGCTCAGGGTCTTCGATGGTGATTTCTGCGAGGAGAATATCGTTCACGCGTTCCAACGACGCGGAGCCCTTGTTGATGCGGAAAACGGCGTCGGAAATGGCACGGGCGGGCTGAATGATCTGTGAAAAGATGACCAAGTACCCAATGAACAAATCGCCGCTCATTCCACTTTCGTTATTCAGAACCAAACGACCTCCCACATACAGAAGCACCGCAATGACTGACAGCGAAATAAATTCGCTCATAGGTGAAGATAGGTACTCGCGTTTGTACAGCTTGCGCATCAACCGAAAATAGCGGCCGTTTACTTCAGCGAAGCGCTGGTTGAATTGATCTTCAGCGTTGAACGCTTTGATAACGCGTAAACCGGTAAGCGTTTCTTCAATCACAGAGATGAGCTCGCCCAGTTGTGCCTTGCCGCGTTTGGCAGCGTTTTTCAAGCTCTTAGCGATCCGACTGATGAGAAATCCAGAAACGGGGAGAAAGAGTAAGGCGAATAAGGTGAGTTCCCAACTGATGGCGAAAAGCGTGATGAGTGAAATGAGGAGCATGATAGGCGATTTGAAGATGACTTCAACCGCGCCAATGACGGAGAACTCAATCTCCATGAGGTCGTTGGTCATGCGGGAGATCACATCGCCTTTGCGTTCATTGGTGTAGAAGCCAATCGGGAGTTCAACCACGCGGGCATATAGGTTACGGCGTAAATCGCGCGCTACGCCAGTTCGAATGGTAGCCAGACTGAATAGAGCGAGGTAGTTGACAACGTTTTTCAAGAGTGCGAGCACAACAATGAAAACGCACATCCACATGAGGGCCGATAGGGCGCCGTTGGCTTTTACGTACGCGTCTAGCTGAGCAGCAATGTAGTTGTACCAGAATTCCCCTTGGGAGCTGCCTGCATTATCGTTTGAGGAGTTGCCGGAGAAAAGAATTCGCAGGAAAGGCACCACACTTAGGAAGGTGAA
>JBJOIB010000265.1:0-3285 GCA_046047375.1 Bacteroidota bacterium | reverse complement strand
CCGAATAAAATATCGGTTCGAGGGGCGTTATCCACTGACTGGGTGTCGTAATTGTAACTCCGTCGACCAGCAGTGAACCCTTCAAACATCTCAGCTCCGATGTAAAAGTTGGTCAGCCGGTTGGTCCCCATGTGGAAGTACCCAACAAACTGAGACAGTACCAGTCCATTCGTCAACCTGTCATACCCTTTCAAATACTCCTCTTCCAACTGTGGAACATCGTGTATCTGTGTCTCAAGTCGGATCTTGTGCTGCATATAACCTATTCCGCCCTTGATAAGTAATCCGCTGTTTTTATTGACCTTATCGAACGAAAACAGCTTACCACCGGCTATAGTCAGGGTGTACCCGCGTTGCATCACAATTACTTCGGCTATTCTCCCCTCTGCATCTATGATTTCATTATCCGCTGTGAGCAAGTTTTGCATCAACCCAGGTTCATGCACATTATTTCCAGTCATAAAGCCCCACTCAACCCCGTACATCCAATTCTTGGTTGTCTTTACATGAAATGCAATTCCGATGTTGGAGTTGTTTCCAAAGCGCAATTCCATATCGCCAGCCGGAAATTGATAGGCATAAGAGAAGCTGAAATGCGGGCTAAACAACACCGAGTCTTTCACATCTCGCTGCGCACTCAAAGCAAATGAGATGCAAAAAAATATAAAAAATAGCACCTGTTTCATCGCCGCTAAGGTACTATTTTCCCGAGGGTTTGGAAATCAACTTTTCAGCAATTGTTACACCTGCAAGGGCGATGAAGAGCTCCAGTTTCAGGTAGGGTGTGTGGATTATTTAAGAACGAGCAAACGGGGCTGTCTGAATAGAATAAAGTATATTCGCGCCGAATTCAGCTATTCGCGAAATGAAGGACATCCAAATGGTTGACCTGAAAGGTCAGTACCAGCAAATCAAGGCGGAAATAGACACTGCCATTCTCAACGTTGTAGACTCCACAGCATTCATCAACGGACCAGAGGTAAAAGCGTTTCAGGAAGAACTTGAAACCTACCTGAACATCAAGCATGTAATTCCGTGTGCCAACGGCACCGATGCGTTGCAAATTGCTATGATGGCGCTCGACCTGGAACCAGGCGATGAAGTTATTACTCCAAATTTCACCTTCATTGCGACGGTTGAAGTGGTTGGATTGATGGGCCTCAAACCGGTGATTGTGGATGTGGATGCACGCACGTTTAACATGGACATTGAAGCGGTGCGTAAGGCTATAACGCCACGTACACGCGTGATTGCGCCGGTGCATTTGTTTGGGCAGTGTGCCAACATGGATGAAATTATGGCGTTGGCCGCTGAACACAACTTGTACGTTATTGAGGATACCGCTCAAGCGATCTCTTCTGATTACAAGAGCAAGAACGGGACAGTGAAGAAAGCTGGAACCACAGGACACTTTGGTTGCACTTCGTTCTTTCCTTCAAAAAACCTCGGCTGCTACGGAGATGGTGGTGCCCTTTACACCAACGATGATCAACTGGCTGAAAAAGCCCGCCAAATTGCCAACCACGGCATGAAGGTGCGCTATTACCATGATTTTATCGGAATCAACTCCCGCTTGGATAGCATTCAGGCAGCCATTTTGCGCATCAAACTGCGTCATCTCGATGCTTATTGCAATGCGCGGATTGCTGCAGCTGATTTTTACGATCGCGCCTTTGCCGATCTGCCGCAAATACAAACACCGTATCGCGACCCACAATCGACCCACACCTTTCACCAATACACCCTCGTATTGAATGGCGTCGATCGCGCCGGCCTGCAGAAACACCTCGCAGACCACGGCATTCCAGCCATGATTTATTACCCGGTTCCACTCCACCTCCAATCAGCTTTCGCTTCGTTGGGGTACAAAGAGGGCGATTTTCCGGTGACAGAAGATTTGTGCAAACGCGTCATCTCGCTGCCAATGCACACCGAACTTGATGATAATCAACTACAGTTCATCACAGATACTGTACGTCAATTCATAAAACCATAAGATGAATATTGCAGTTATTGGTACCGGATATGTAGGACTCGTTACGGGTACCTGTCTGGCCGAAACAGGAAACAACGTAGTGTGTGTAGACATCGACAAAGAAAAAGTCGAGCGCATGCGCAACGGTGAAATTCCCATCTATGAACCCCACCTCGATGTGCTTTTTGAACGCAATCAGAAGGCCGGACGTTTGCACTTTACCCACGACATTGAAGAGGTGGTAGAAGATGCCAAGGTTATTTTCCTCGCTTTGCCAACACCTCCGGGTGAAGATGGCAGCGCTGACCTGTCTTATGTGCTTGGTGTAGCCGAAGACCTTGGACGCTTGATAAAAGACTATAAAGTTGTTGTAGATAAAAGCACGGTTCCAGTGGGCACTGCCGAAAAGGTACGCGCTACCATTGCCGAACATTGCAACGTTCCGTTCGATGTAGTATCGAATCCTGAATTCCTACGTGAAGGCTATGCCGTGGATGATTTCATGAAACCCGATCGCGTGGTGGTTGGAGTGAGCTCGGAGCGTGCCCGCAAAGTGATGGAAGAACTTTACAAACCATTCGTACGTCAAGGAAACCCGCTCATCTTCATGGATGAAAAATCAGCCGAGTTGACGAAATACGCGGCGAACTCCTTCCTGGCCATGAAGATTACCTTCATGAATGAAATTGCGAATTTCTGCGAAATGGTAGGTGCCGATGTGGACCAGGTACGCATCGGAATGGGTACTGACACGCGCATAGGTAAACGTTTCTTGTTCCCGGGCATTGGGTACGGCGGAAGCTGTTTCCCGAAAGACGTTCAAGCCTTGGCGAAATCTGGAAAAGACCACGGCTTCAAGTTCAACATCCTCGATGCTGTGATGGATGTGAACGACAACCAAAAAACCGTGCTTTTCCAACCCATCAAAGAATACTTCAAAGGAAATTTGAAAGGAGTGCGGATCGCGATTTGGGGGCTGGCCTTTAAGCCTGAAACCGATGACATTCGCGAGGCACCGAGCTTGTATATGATCGAAAAGCTGACCAACGAAGGGGCTAACATCGTTGCCTTTGATCCCGAGGCGATGAACAACGTACAACGCCTGCTCGGCCACCGCATTGAATACGCTGAAAATCAATACGACGCGCTCGACAATGCAGACGTACTGCTCATTTGCACAGAATGGTCTGTATTCCGCACGCCTGATTTCGACGTGATGACGGAAAAACTCAATAATAAAGCTATTTTCGATGGTCGTAATTTATACGATCTAGATAAAATGCGTGAATTAGGTTACTATTACAAGAGCG
>JBJOIB010000264.1:0-6638 GCA_046047375.1 Bacteroidota bacterium | reverse complement strand
TGTCGCGCCGATTCAATGTTCGCTTTTTGTGCGGTTGAAAGCTCAGTCGAAGTGCTGAGCTGATTCTTAATTGCGTTCCAATCAGATTGCGCATTTAACTGAAATGCAAAAAACAAGAATGGAATCAGAACCTTTAGTCTCATGATTAGGTTATTAAAAATTAAGGTTCCTAAAGATACAAAGACTTTAGGACGAAATATCACACTCATAAAAATTAGGGATACGGGTGTTTTGTTCAAACATTTTCTGAAATTTACGTTTACTAGCTCATCGCAATGAAATTGCTGATAACCCTCAGTGCCTTTATTTTCGCATTAACGCTGCGTCTTGCGGCTCAGCCTGCTTTTGTTGATGTCACCATGACCGATGGCATTGTATCCAACGGATATTCTCTGTCTGTTGTGGATTTAGACAAGGATGGGTATGACGATATTTATGTGGGCATTAAAAACCAGGCGAATAAGTTTTACCACAACAATGGTGATGGTACTTTCACGAACATCGCGCCTCAGTTAGGCATTGATGATCCGGGAAATACATACACTGCGGTGTGGGCTGATTTTGACAACGATGGGGATGCCGACTTGTACGTTGGGAACTGGGACCAACCCAATACGTTTTACCTCAACTTAGGTGATGCGGGATTTATTGAAGTAGGAGCTCAGTTGGGGATCAATAACACAGGAAGATGTCGGTCTGTTACCGTTGGCGACGTGAACAACGATGGGTGGCTTGATCTGTATGTAGTGAATATTTCCCAGGCCAATGCTTTTTACCTGAACAACAAGCAAGGCGGCTTTACGGATCATTACATTGCATCGCAGGCGTTGGATAATCTCATTGGCATGGGTTCCGTTTTTTTTGATTCCGACAACGATGGAGATAGCGATTTGTACCTGCTGCACGACGCATATCAGGCGAACAGGCTCTACATAAACAATGGAAACGCTGTTTTTTCCAACCAAGCAGTCGCTCTCGGCGCGGCAGTTCAAGGAGAAGGAATGGGAGTGGATGTTACCGACGTCAATCACGACGGATGGCCGGATATCTACATAACGAACAATACCGATGGCAACGCCTTGTTATTGAATGACGGTGATGGTTCCTACACTGAAGTGGGCGATGCCGCCGGGGTGTCAGACATAGGCATGGGATGGGGCGTAGCTTGGATAGACTACAATCTCGATGGTGAAAAAGACATCTACATCGCCAATAATTACGGTTTTTCGCCCATTTTAAATGTGCTGTATCACAACAATGGTGATGGAACTTTTTCTAAGGTAGGACAAGGAACGGCCTTAGACAGTCCTTATGCAGGTGCAGCCATCGCCATTGCTGATTTTGATCGAAACGGAAAAGAAGACATCGCCATAGCTAATCCGATTTCCGCCTCTAGTCCGGGTGTTCAAATTCTCATGAATGAGACTGAAGGCGGCAACTTTATTGGATTTACGTTTGAAGGAACCGTTTCGAACCGCGATGGCGTAGGAGCAGTAATTGATGTGTGGAGCGCTGGACATTACCAACGCGATTATCATTTGGGAAATTCGGGTTATTCGCAACAGAATTCGGCCCGCATGCTCATGGGGGTTGGCAATGCCCCTCTTGTTGATTCAATCATGGTTCATTGGCCTTCTGGTATTTTGGATGTTTACCACGAGGTACCGATCAATGCGTTTTTGCATTTCACGGAGGGTGAAACCGTTGATCAGGTGAATACCGATATTACAGGGGATTTGGGGTATGACATCACTGATTTGTTATCTTTTCTCACTGCGTTCGGATGTGCGGTTGGCTGCAGTGAAGGCGATGTCAACTCCGATGGGTTGGTGAACAGCACCGATTTGCTTTTTCTGTTGACCAGCCTTTCGGGCGGCTGAACTTTCCGTTTAGCATGTTGCACTTCCGCTAGCGGGATTATCGGTGAGAAAATGCAAATACTTTTCTATTTTCGGTGCATAGATCAATATAAACACTTTGCAACATGATGGAATTTTTTGAAGGGATGGATTCAGTGCTTAAAACCTTTTGGTTCATTGCCCTTCCTGCGAGTTTGATCTTTATTTTCCAGACCATTGCGACTTTCATAGGAGCCGATGCTGGCGATGGGCTCGAAGCTGATTTCGATGGCGATATGGACGGCGATGGCGGATTTCAAATCTTCTCGTTTCGCAACCTGATCAATTTTTTGTTGGGATTTGGATGGGCAGGGGTAAGCTTCTACAGCCTCGTGAGCAACACATGGCTCTTAATGCTTATTGCATTTGCCGTGGGCGTAGCCTTTGTGATGATGTTTTTTATGATCATCAGACAGCTCATGAAGCTTTCAGAAGACAATTCCTTCAAAATGACGGATACCCTGAACCAAACCGCTGAGGTGTATTTGCCGATTCCTGAAAACATGTCGGGAAAAGGTAAAGTTCTCATCAGTGTGCGTGGTTCAATGCATGAGCTAGACGCCATCACCGAAGGGGATCGCATTCCTCAGTCGAAACTGGTGAAAGTTGTAGGCATCGAAAACGAACGTATTCTCATAGTAACACCCCTTTAATTATGTCACCACTTATTCTCATTGTTGTTGCAGCGGTTGTCGGATTCGTCCTGATCTCTGCTTTGGTATCGCGCTACAAGCGCTGTCCTTCCGATAAAATTCTCGTCATCTACGGTCGTACGGGTGGTGCTTCTGCCAAGTGTGTTCACGGAGGCGGTAAGTTCATTTGGCCGGTAATTCAAGATTACGCGTTTTTGGATCTGAAGCCGATTTCAATTGAAGCCAACCTCACCAACGCGTTGAGCCGTCAGAACATTCGTGTGGATGTGCCATGTCGTTTTACCATCGCCATTTCAACAGAGCCGGAAAGCATGAACACTGCTGCTGAGCGTTTGTTGGGTCTCACACAAGATCAGATTCAGGAGTTGTCGAAAGACATTCTTTTCGGACAATTGCGTTTGGTCATCGCTACTATGACGATTGAAGAGATTAACTCAGACCGCGACAAGTTCCTCGACAATATTTCGAAGAACGTGGATTCTGAATTGAAGAAAATAGGATTGAAGCTGATCAACGTGAACGTAACCGATATCAAGGATGAATCAGGGTACATTGAAGCGTTGGGTAAAGAAGCAGCTGCAAAGGCCATCAACGAAGCGAAAATCAGCGTAGCGGAGCAAGAAAAGATCGGGGAAACAGGTAAGGCCATTGCTGACCGGGAAAAAGATACCCAAATTGCTGAAACACAGCGGGATCGTGATGTGAAAATTGCCAATACTACCAAAGACCGTGAGGTGAGCATCGCCTCAGCCAACAGAGATGAGTCTATCGGTAAGGCTGAAGCGGAGCGAGATACCCGTGTGAAAGTTGCAGAGGCCAATGCCATCGCGATCAAAGGGGAAAACGAAGCGCGCATTGCGATCGCGAACTCGGAGGCTTTACGACGTGAAAAAGAGGCAGAATCGCTCAAAGTGGCTGTGTCTGCTGAAAAAGTACAACAAGCGAAAGCACTCGAAGAAGCCTACTTAGCAGAGAAAAACGCTGAAATAGCCCGTGCTGACCGCGAGCGTTCATCGCAGCTCGCGAACGTTGTGGTTCCAGCGGAGATTGAAAAAACAAAGGCCATCATCGATGCTGAAGCGGATGCAGAAAAAATCCGCCTAAAAGCGAAAGCGGAAGCCGATGCGATCTATGCCAAGATGGAGGCCGAAGCGAAAGGTCTCTTTGAAATCCTCACCAAACAAGCTGAAGGTTACAAAGATGTAGTCAATGCCGCCGGTGGAGATCCTTCTAAAGCATTCCAGCTCCTCCTCATTGAGAAGCTCCCAGAATTGGTGAAAACCCAAGTAGAAGCCGTGAAAAATATCAAGATCGATAAGATTACGGTGTGGGATTCAGGCAATGGCAGCGAAGGAAATGGAACCTCAACAGCGAACTTTGTGTCAGGCATGATGAAAACAGTTCCACCGTTGAATGACCTCTTCAACATGGCTGGATTGAGCCTTCCTACCTACTTGAAAGGGGAAGATCCAACAGAACCAAACAAAGAAGACGCCGAGCAACCGACGCCTTCTGATGAGAAATGAACCCTAAATAAGCCTCTGCCACCTCATTCGTAAGCAAAGGCAATAACCCCGTGTTGAACCTCAAACCATTGGGGTTGCCCCCCGGGAATACTCAAGTCGAATAACATCATTTTAGCGGAGAACGTCACTTTAACAGTGGGTTCTCCGTTTTCGTTGAGCTCAAATGGTTCAACAGATTCTATTATGAACTCGGCCTCATTAGGCTGAACTACAGTGTTCATGCAGCCGCCATACGATTGATAGGCTTGTACACCGTCGTAGTAAATACATTGTATCATGGGTGCCTGACTCACTCCCACAGTCAAATGCACTTCAGGGGTATCACAATTGCTCGTTAAGCCTTGAATGCTTTGTACAATTACCGGAACCCAAACACCATTCTGAGACAAACTGAGGAAAATGACCACAGGTACATCATTTTCAAATGGAAGTGTAATTGGTTCACTACCAGATGATTGCATCGAAACCCCATTGACCTGCCAAAGAACACTCTCGTAAGATGCAAACGATGCCGGTGGATAGTAGGTGATGGTTAAAGGATCATTCACCACGACGTTAACAAAATCTGGAGACGGAAATTCCGGACATAATGGTACATCCAATAATTGCAGCGTGCTCGAAACCACACACCCCGAAGGTGAGATATAGTTGTAACCAAGAACGGACGTTTGGTCTAGGGGTGCAGTGAATGTTACTTCATTTTGGAAGTATTCCGTATTATCATCGAACCAAAAGAAAGGTCCATCGGTGCCCGTAGCCGATAAATTGAATGAAGTCTGCGTGCTGAACTGAGGTTCTAGATACACCTCACCAGGTTGAAGCAAATCGGGAATGTCTGCGGCGCTCAAAAGCAAGTCATTGAACGAGAAGCGAAAAAGCAAAGTAGGGCCGTCAAGTCCGTTTATATCCCTAAATGTGCTGGTAGAAATAACTTGCCCGTTGCTATTAGTCTCCTGACTGGTAAACAAGTAAAGGTCGTTTTCTCCCGCGGTGAAGTTGAATTCTGTTTCACCGAGAGTACCCGAAACGCTGAATACAGGGGGTAATACCACCATTTCTTCGGGCTCCATACGGGTGCAGCTCCAAAGCATTAAGGCAGATATGAAAATGAAAATGAGTCTCATTTGATGGTGTAATTTAAGCTTACCAATAGGCGGTTGTTGCGATCGTCTCCATTGATTCGAACGGTATTCAAACCATAGAAATAAACGAAATCAGCAGACAGCAGTCGCGTTAGCCTGAACTTGTATCCTAAAGAAGCATTGAAAAAGTACGGCTTATATCCAGCCAGGTAGCCCTTGGTTTTTTCTTTCCCGGTTTGGGTGTTTGAGAAGCTGGTAACATTGAAGCTCGAAACGGTGTTTACGGTTTGTACAATGTATTCAACCCCCACACCTGCCAGAAGGCTGTGTCTGATGTTCAAATCACGCACAACGTGCACAGGCATTGTGGCTATGTACAAGCGATCTGCTGATATCACGGTTTCGGTATAAGCAAAACCAAAGGCTGGGGCCACTTCCCGGTAGGACTTGGAGCGGTTGGTTTCAGAAATCTGTTGGCCTGCAATGCTCACTTTTAACCATGTTTTGTTGGCTATTCGTTGCTCCAATGAGGCTCCTAGGTATGGATTAAACGCTTGATTGCCTTTGAAGGTGCCATATCCCGGAGCGAAGGCATTACCTGCTATCAATTGCCATTGGGTTGGAGCACTGGATATGCGGTTGAATTTCCGGTTTTTCTTGCCCAACAACTTCACTGGAGCGAGTTGTTTGGATGAAAGGGTTTTAAATTCTGTAGTCAAAGGAGCCATGGCCAAAAGGTGGGGATTGAAATACCTATTGGTTAACATAGAGGGGGCCGATTCCTTTGCAGGGAAGTCTAACTCAATATTCTGACCACGTTCTTGCTCTTTGGCGGATTGATCATCTGCAACATCCGGATTCTCGGCGTTTGTGTTTAGGTCTGTTCTTCTTTCCGCTTGGCGGGATGTTGATGGTTCCTGAGGCTGACTTCGATTCGACGAATTAGATGCGGTAGCTCCCGTTTCTTGGATCGGAGCGGATGGCATCTGCGCAGGTGTGGTAGGGGAAGAAATTGGCGCACTTGAAGGGTTGGTTTCTGCGAATTCAGCATCGGCAGTAGGGATGCGTGATTCAACAACACCCGCTTGCGTTGATGGAGCATTGAGCAGCAAACCACGGGCGGCGGTGCTCAGTTCAGAATCGGTAGCGAATAGAAATACCGCTACAAGCGCAGTAGCAACCATTTCACCGAACCAGAGAAGAGGCACGCGTTTTTTGCGGGCAGCCTTTTTCTCTTCCTGTTGCAACACACGAAGGGCCTCTTCCCAGTAAGCCTCTATAAAAGGCTCGTTATGCTGATGCTCTTCCATTTTCTACTAGTTTATTTTCCTTCAAAAGAAAGTCTTGAATGCATTTCCTTGCTACACCGAAATGCCAGGCAGAAGCATTCTCGCTGATATTGAGCATTTCGGCAATTTCCCGATGCTTGTAACCGTCTACAGCATAGAGGTTGAATACATTGCGGGTAATCGGCGAAAG
>JBJOIB010000263.1:0-15304 GCA_046047375.1 Bacteroidota bacterium | reverse complement strand
ATTCGAATATAATTGTACACTTTGTGCCGGAAATAGCCGGTGAACCAGTGAATGTTTGGATTGACAGCGTGTGGTTCGATACGCCGGTTCGATTGCTTAATCAACCAGAGGTTCTTCGTTTGCGCCTGAAAAGCAATACCACAGCTCCGCTTGAGAACATTCCAATGACACTCACCATCAACGGAAGTGGAAAAACAGTGGGAAGTTTCAGCATGACCCCCGAGCTGCACACCGATACGGCTTTGTTTTTTACCAATACCGAAGGTGGATTTATTGACGGTACGGTGAGCATTCGCGACAATCCCGTGGTGTATGACGACGAGTGGCATTTCGGATACCGCGTCGCTGGAAAAATTAACGTGTTGTGCATCAACGGCGTAGCTTCAGGAAAAGCGTTTGAAAGCATGTTTGCGAACGATCCTTTCTATGCGTTCACCCAGGTTGATAGCCGCCAAGTTGATTACAGCAGCATAGCTACCTATGACTTTGTGATCATCAACGAGGTGGGCGCAATTTCAGGCGGACTAAAAGATGCAATACAAACGCTCACCGGAAATGGTGGTTCTGCGCTGGTAGTGCCTGCTAGAACCTCTGACATAAACACATACAACGAATTGTTCGATGCGCTCGCTATCCCGCGCATGGGAGCTTGGACAGAAGCCGAAATGAAGGTGGGCGATTTGAATCTTCAGCATGAATTGTATCAGGACATATTTGAAAAAATGCCTGCCAATCTGGATTTACCCGGAGCGAAAGGGTATTTCACCTTTGCTGCCGGCAGTCGGAGCACCGATGAACACTTGCTTACCTTTCTGAGCGGTTCGCCTTTCATATTTGGCGTTAAGCCAGGAGAGGGAAGAGCTTATGTTATGGCTGCACCCTTGGCCGATGAATGGTCGAATTTTGCGCAGCATGCCCTCTTTGTGCCATCGGTACTGCGCATGGCTGAGTTCAGCAAGACGTCTGGGGTAAGTTCCATCACCATTGGCAGTGGCGATGTACTGAGCATTAAAGGCGCTGCTCCAGAAGCCGATCAAACCTTTGTGATGCGCAACATCAGCAATGGAAGAGAGTTCATCCCATCCCATCGACCCGTTTTTGGCCATGTAGAGGTGTTTGTAGAAAACAAAGAAGCTGAGGCCGGGAATTATCATTTGATGTTGGGTGACAGTGTGGTAGCGGCAGTCGGCCTCAATTATAACCGCAAGGAAAGTGATTTGGCTGCCTACGACCCGGGCGAATGGGAAACGATCTTAACGGATTTCGGTTGGAAAAACACATCGGTTATCGAAGCTGATATGGACAATGTATCGGCCACGGTAGCGAATATTGAAAGCGGCAAGCTACTTTGGGATCGCTTTATTTGGGTGGCCCTTTTTGCCCTTTTAGCAGAACTTTTACTCATTAAACTCTGGAAATCGTAATGCGCTGGCTTATTAAATCCGCAGTAATTGTTGACCCGGGAGGTAAATTAAACGGTGAAACCCGCGACCTGCTTGTGGAAGATGGTGTAATCATCGGAATCAAGGCGAAGATTTCGGATGCAAAAGCCGAGAAGATTTCCTTCCCCGGGCTGCATGTTAGCGCCGGACTCTGTGATTTACAAGCCAATTTCCGCGAACCCGGACATGAGTATAAAGAGGGGCTCCACAACGGTCTGGATGCTGCCGCTCGCGGGGGATTCACACATGTGGTCTCCATGCCGAATACCTCCCCTGCCATCAAAGGAAGAGCAGAAGTTGAATACCTGCTTCGACGGGCTTCAGGACACACGGTTCAACTGCATCCGGCAGCGGCAATGTCGGCCGGACTGCAAGGAAAGCAACTGGCAGAAATGTTCGATATGGCCTCAGCCGGCGTGGTAATGTTTACCGATAACGGCCCCATAGAGCGCTCTGAACTCATGAAGCGGTCATTGGAATACACCACCAATTTTGGTGCACTCATAGGCACATTGCCGTATGATGCTGATTTGGCCGGAAAGGGTGTTGTTCATGAAGGACTTACCTCAACAAAAAATGGCCTGAAAGGCATTCCGGTGCAGAGCGAAACCATTCGCATCATGCGCGACATTGAACTGGTGAAATACACCGGTGGAAAACTACATTTTCAGTTGATCTCTTCAGCTGATTCGCTGGATCTGATTCGCAAAGCCAAAAAAGAAGGCGTTCAGATTACCTGCGGTGTTTCCGCCAATCACCTGTTTTTCAATGATGACGCACTCACCGAATTTGACGCCAATTTAAAAGTCATGCCGCCCTTGCGGAGTGAATCTGATCGAAAGGCACTCCTCAAAGGCATCAAAGATGGAAGCATCGATTGCATTGTTTCTGACCATCAGCCAGAAGACATCGAGCATAAGAATAAGGAATTCGAATACGCTGAATTCGGAATTGGCGCCATAGAGCAAGCGTTCTCTGCCGCTCTAACCGCGGGATTAAGCGCGGAGCAAGTGATTTCAGCGATGGCTATCAACCCTAGGGAAATCCTGGGGCTAAACTATGACGGAATCAAGGAAAACACCACCGTTGATTTGGTCTTGTTCAACCCAAATGCCGAGGTACACGTAGAAAAAGCGAACCTCATCAGCAAGGCGTGGAACAATCCGTACGTGGGTAAAAAACTGAAAGGGGCTATCTACGGAGTTCTCCGTGAAGACAGCACCCTTTTGTTCTAGATCGTTACGCTTCCCCTTGAGGGCCGCCAAAGCCGAATGGCATCGCTACATCCGGTGATTGCGTTTCTACGATAGGTCCGTGCTGCGACTCAAACTTCCGCACATTGTCTTGCAAAGCCCGCATCAATCGTTTAGCGTGCTGAGGAGTAATGATGACGCGAGAGCGAACTTTTGCCTTCGGCATGCCCGGCATTACCTGAATAAAATCCAACACAAACTCCGATGGCGAATGTGTGATGATAGCCAGATTGGAATAAACGCCATCTGCTGTCTGTTCAGGCAACTCAATGTTGAGCTTCCCTTTTTGCTGGTTGTCTTCCATTAGTGTATTATAAAATGTTTTGAATTTCAATGAGTTCTTTCACTTCATGATGGGGTGTGCCTGCGTGTTCTTTTCCGCTTGGATTGAAATAAATCCCGGTCATTCCCGCTGCCTGTGCCCCTTCGATATCCACTTCTAAATCATCACCCACCATGAAGGCGTGGTGTTCAGGGATACCTGCTCTGAGCTTGGCCGCTGCAAAGAGGTTGGGATGCGGCTTTTGGAAGCCCACGCTTTCAGACGTGATCAGCTCGCGGATGTACTTCCCAATACCCGTTTCCCGCACCTTTATGTGCTGTATTTCCTCAAATCCATTGGTCAGAATATGCAGCACATAGCCTTTGTTGGAGAGGTATTCAAGGATTTCCAACGAGCCGGGCACCAATCCTCGCTGGTACGGACTGCGCTCCACATACTGGTGTCCCAACCGATCGGCCATCGCACGATCTTGTATATCAAAACGATCCAACGTTCTGTAAAACCGCACCCACCGCAATTCGTCTTTCGGTATCTGTCCGCTCCGGTATTGTTCCCAAGCCACTTCATTGATCTCGATGTACGATGCAACAAACTCATCTTCAGTGAATTGTTGCAATTGCGCAAGATGGTCGTGGTACATCTCACGCAACACGAGAACACTGTTGCGATCGAAATCCCAAAGCGTGCGATCCAGGTCAAAAAATACGTGATTCTCCATAGATTACCTCCCTGCTACCAGCCAGGCTATGAAGGTAAGCAATACTCCCCAAGCGGCAAAACCGGTAAGCATAACAGGGGTGCGAAAGCGTTCGTGGTGAAAATACTTGACCGACAGCAAGGTAGAAATAGGTACCGATATGATCCCAGATATCGCCGCAAGGCCCCACAAACCATAGGTGTGCTTGATGTGTACTATGCGCCTACGCGATTTCGTAAACACCCGCTTTCCCTTCCTTTTCGCCTGCTCACTCAGATAACTGAACAGCCGCTTTCCAAAAAAACTGAAGATTCCGTATCCCAACCATGCTCCGGAAACTGAAACGATATAGGTCTCTACCGCACTTTTTCCAACAAGCATCATGGTAGATGGTGTGAGAAGAAACTTGACAATGGCAAGGCTCCACCATCCTATCAATTCAAATGCATAATCCATCAGTGCTCCTTGCTTCCAAACGCCAGATCCCCCGCATCGCCCAAACCGGGCACGATATAGGCCTGGGCGGTTAATTCATGATCAATAGCCGCTGCCCAAATAGTGATGTTTTCAGGCAATTGCTTGCGCACATAATTCACCCCCTGGTTGCTAGCGATAACCGCTGCAATGTGCACGTGACGCGGAGTTCCAAACGCCCGCAACGCTTTATATACACATTCTACTGATGAGCCTGTTGCCAACATCGGGTCGATGATGATCACGTCTTTACCTTCTATCGTCGGACATGAAACGTATTCTACTTCAATCTCAAACTCTCCACCCTTGTGGTAACGCCTGTAGGCGGATACAAACGCATTGTCTGAAGCATCAAAGTAGTTGAGAAATCCTTGATGAAACGGCAAGCCGGCGCGCAGAATAGTGGCGAGGATTGGACTTCCATCAGGCACTACCATATTGGCTTCACCGAGCGGAGTGGTAACATCCAAGGTTGTCTCAGGCAAACGTTTGCTGATTTCATAAGCCATCACTTCACCAATCCGCTCCAGATTCCGACGAAAACGCATACGGTCTTTTTGGATCTCTGCATCGCGAATCTCCGCAAGGAATCGATTGAGGATGCTGTGCTGACGTCCGAGCTCTTGAATCATGGTGGTGGCAGTTTATAAGCTCCGAAAATACAAGATTTCCGCTAGGTTTGGCTGTTAATTTGCGCCAATAAAAACTAGTTTTTAGCGCTTCCGCTCGCAACAGCTTGTCGATAGACCTCTTGCCAACCTTTCCAATTCCATTTTTCACTGAGCGACTCGTTGTGCCACAAGGTGATGAACTGCCCACCCACTGCCCGCACCTTGTCTTCCAACTCTTTCACTTTCAAGATGGCATCATCCGGCGAATAGCCGAGATAGACATTCAGCGTGGCATCCATAACGGCGAAGGGGTGAATCATGAGGGTGGTTTCCTTCTCTGCTTCGATGTCGTAAAACGGAAACGGAGTGCATGTTGACGCCCTGAAACCTGCCTCCGGCGCGTACCCCATAGAATAGTCTTCTTTGATTCCCAACGATACAAGTCGACGGTATGTTTCAGGGAAACTGAGCATTAAAAAATGTTGCCGACTGCGTTCCACTTCACGTCGCGAAATATCGCGTAGACGGCGCATCTCCTCTTTGAGTCGGCGCTCATCGCGGTTGGATTGAAACCCGGGGTGAATACCGAGTCGATAATAATCGCCTAATCGGCGGATGAGCTTTTGCAACTCTGTGCTTCGGTAAGATACGGCCTTATCGTTGTGCCCATAATCTGCCAATAAGAAGAAAAAGATGGCATCCGCTCCATGTTCTGTGTGAATGGAATGCATCAAAGAATAGGTATCAAACGGATCGGCCTCCAACCTCAAGACAGACATCAATCGATCGCGGAAATTTCGGATATCCACCATGCGAATATCCTTCAAAAAGCCTCCCAACATCCGCATAAGACCTTTGTATCTGTATGCGAAGGCACTGTCTATATCAATCGTACTCAAATAGCTGAACTCAGGCCGTTTTCCTTCTGTAGGGCCGAAGCGTTCATTCAGCATTTTCAGCAGTTCGATAGACCATTCATCCACCAACGGGCGATCCAGAAAATGTCCGCGCCATGCTAAACTCTCCTCCGGTACAAACCTTCCGTGCTTATCGGTGCGGTGTGGCAAATACTCCTCATACCTTGTCAGCAGGAAAAAAGCTCCACCAAAAATATCAAACGGAATATCTCCTTTGCCGGGATATAAGGTCACCATGCCGCGCCAAGATGAAACAGCAGGTTGAACATCGCGCACACCCATTTGATGCAATAGTCCACATGGATTAACGCTGATCCCTCCTATTTCTTGAACACTGTAATTGATCTTTGGCCCTTCAAACGCTTTAAACAGTTGCGCGTCATGGGTGATTTGCACCTCCAAATCCAGCATGCGCCGGAGGAGAATGTCGGCCACATATTTCAATCGCGGCGAAAACTGTTCGGTATAAAGGAGTACAATCACAGGGCTTCAACTATTTTTTGGCAGATAAAAGTTGCCGCGTGGCCATCGCCAAAAATAGGCGGAAAGTCAGAGAATTGCTTGTTCAACTGGCTTAAAAATGCGGATCTCATGGCCTCGCCTGTTTCAAAACACAGGATGGCCGAACCGTGGTCAATCAACTCCGTCCACTCGGTTTCTGTGCGAACCACTACTGAAGGCTTACGAAGGAAATAGGCCTCTTTCTGCACCCCCCCAGAGTCAGTCACTATCAGTTCTGAGCCTTGCTCAAGGTAAATCATCTCCAGGAAAGATGCCGGCGGAACAAGGTGAAAATGCACGTTGGCCTTCAACTCGGTTAGGCGTTGCGCGTTGGCAAGCTCCGCTGCTTTCAAAGTACGCGGGTGAATGGGAAAAACAACATCGAATCCCTGTGTTGTCAGCCACTCTAAATCAGACAAAATGGCGAGCAGGCGAGCTCCATCATCGGTATTGTATGGACGATGAATGGTGGCCAACACAAACTTACGTGTGATGGTAAAAGGAGGTTGGCTGTGGAACTTATCACGAGATATGTTGCTGAAATACAATGTATTATCAAACATAATATCACCGCACTTATGTACCGCGGGATGATCAGCTGTAGGCTTGTGATCATTTGTTACATCGAAGCCTTCTTGTCGGAGGTTATGTACTGCGGTATCTGTCGGACAAAACAGCAATGTAGAGGCGTGGTCGCACATGATTCTGTTGAGCTCTTCGGGCATGGCTTTGTTGAACGACCTTAAACCGGCTTCAACGTGGATGACCGGAATGTACAGTTTTGCCGCGGCCAGCGCTCCAGCCAAGGTGGAGTTGGTATCACCGTACACCAGTAATCCATCGAATTTCTCACCCAACAACACCTCTTCAATGCCCTCCAGCATAGCTGCCGTTTGTGCGCCATGGCTTCCTCCCCCGCTTTGAAGGGTGAAGTGCGGACGTGGAATATTCATCTCATCGAAAAAAACATTCGACATGGCGTTATCGTAATGCTGACCTGTGTGCAGAATCTTTTCTTCAATACGCCCTTTAAACGCGTCATTCAAGGTTCTTGAAATAGCGGCAGCTTTGATGAACTGCGGCCGGGCTCCGATAACTGTAAGTAATTTTTTCATTCCATTTTGCCCTCGTCAGCAAAGCTGTAAAATACGCCATTGCCGATAATCAGGTGATCTAAAACTTGCAAATCTAACAACATCCCGGCTTGTACCAGTTTTCGGGTGATATCTTCGTCTTGTTTGCTGGGTGATACGTTTCCACTTGGGTGGTTGTGCGCTACGATGATAGCGGCTGCTTTGTTGAGTAAGGCGCGTTCAAATATGATTCTCGGATCGGCAATGGTGGCAGCAACTCCTCCTTTTGAGATCATTTCTTTGCCAACAACGCGGTTGGCGCGGTTGAGAAAGAGCACCCAAAACTCTTCGTGCGATAGATCTTTGAGCTGAGGAACCAGGTGTGCATAGGCGTCTTTAGAAGCCCGAATGGGCTCAGTGGTTGTGGCATCCCGGCTTTGGATTCGACGAGACAGTTCCAGCGCGGCGCAAATTGTTATGGCTTTCGCTGTGCCAATTCCACGGGTCCGCGAGAGGTGCTCAGGGGATTGTCGCGCAAGGAGGGCCAGATTGTTATCGACAGCTGCCAATAGGTGCCTGGCCAGAGAGATGGCGGAAGTTCCCGCTGTGCCTGTTCCAATAAGAATGGCTAATAGCTCTGATTCGGTGAGTGACCGCGCGCCTCGTGCGAGCATTTTTTCGCGTGGGCGGTCTTCTTCCTGCAATAGCAAGATGGGGGTGTCTCTTTCGGGATACATCGTTTATTGTGTATTTCAGGACCCCGAAAGGCAAAAAAAAAGGCCCCTTGTTCAGAGGCCTAAGATATATCCTTTACTCAACAACTCAAAGTTTGTTGATGTGCATTGCGAGACTAGACTTCAAGTTTGAAGCTTTGTTCTTGTGAATGATATTGCGCTTAGCAAGTTTGTCGAGCATAGAACAAACTTCCGGCAAAAATTTCTCAGCCTCCGCACGATCTGTCAATGCGCGTAGCTTGCGCACAGCATTACGTGTGGTTTTGTGATAGTATTTGTTGTGAAGACGCTTAGCGTCGTTCGAACGGATGCGCTTTATTGCTGATTTGTGATGAGCCATTGCTAAAATATTTCTCCTGAAAACAGGGCTGCAAATATATAAAGATTTTTACTCAACACAAGCACTACCCTTGAACTTTTGCAACTTTTTTTTCCTCACACGCGTACAAAGACCCATTGACCCGCTCCAAGTGCGCGTATTTACAAACATAGCGAAATCTATTCTTTGGCTGGCATTGCTGGGAAATCTACCCTTCGAATGTGAAGCCCAAGACCGCTTTAAAAAGCTGGAGAACGAGTTGCGTGCCTGCAATTCAGATACCGCGTGCCTGCGTTTGAGCATAGCCTTGTGCGATAGCATTATCTTCAACGACCCTGAACCGGCTAAGGTGTATGCCAAGAACAGCCTTCAACTGGCTACGGCACTTGCAGACACCGCAGCAATGGCGAAATCCAACAACCAGCTAGGGGTTATTGCTACCATTCAGGGACTCTATCTGACCGGACTTGAGCACTACCAAGCTGCGCTGCAATTCTATCGCGCCGCAGGCGATGAAATAGGAACGGCCAAGGCTCTCAACAACATCGGTGTGATATACACCAATATGTCGAACTTCGAAGAGGCCGCCAACAACTACCGCGAAGCGCTGAAAGTGAATTCAAGCCTGAATGACCACAACGGAATTTCTCTTAACCTCTACAACCTCTCCATCATTTCTGCTGAACTCGACAACTTCAAGGAAGCTGAAGTGTATGCTGACAGTTTAAGGTCGTACCAGCAATTGCATGGTCGATTCATTTCGGATGCCCCGTTGTATGCCGAAATTTTTCTCGAAAAAGGAATCCTCGACAGCGCGGAGTTTTACCTGCGTAAATCGATACAGGAACATAAAAAAGCACTCGATGAAAGCATGGTTGCCAACGATTACATCGGATTGGCGCGCCTTGATTTAAAGAAAAACAACCCGGATGACGCGATGTATCATCTGAATGTGTCTGGAAACATCTGCAAAATGGCAGGGTTCAACGACACCTATCTGCAAGTTCTTGAAGTAAAGGCCGAAGCCTTGGCAGCTTTGGGACGCTACAACGAGGCTTTTGAAGTGCAACGCGCTTACACCGCTCTGGATGACAGCTTGACAAAGGTGAATAACTTCCACCGCATCAGCGAGTTGAACGCTCGCTACGAGTCTGAAAAACGCGACCGCCAGATTGCAGAACAAGAGGGAATGCTCAAGTCGCAACAAGCTGAAGAAAAGTTCAGACAGCGCATCTTCTTTGTTGTGATCCTGTCCATCTTCATCGTTCTTACCATCGTCACAGTGGCTCTCGTGCGAAACCGCAAAACCAATCGCCTCTTGCAGGTTCAAAACAACGAAATCAAGCTTCAGCGACAAAAAATCTTGAGCAGCATCAACTACGCCCGCAAGATTCAAAATTCCATCTTGGTGCCTGAAAGCGTTATTCGATCTACCCTTCCTGAGTCGTTCGTTTATTTTCAACCAAAAGACATCGTCAGTGGCGATTTCTATTGGTATGCCGAGCACGATGGCAAAACCATGCTAGCAACCATCGATTGCACAGGGCATGGTGTTCCGGGAGCTTTCATGTCGCTCATCGCCTACGCAAAACTCAATAAAATCGTCAACGAACAGGGGAACCGGAATCCGGGCATCATCCTTTCGAAGGTGCACGATGAAATCATGGAGTCGCTGAACCAGCAACAACAAGGCAGCTCGGCGCAAGACGGAATGGATATGAGTTTCTGCGTCATCGATCATCTGAACAACGAAATCCAATTCGCCGGAGCCCGCAATCCTATTGTGCTGCTGCGCAACGGTGAACTCGAAGAAATAAAGGCCGATGCCCTCTCGATTGGTGGACATTATTTCACCGATATTCAAGCCACTTCCGGTGGATTTAAAACGCAAACGGTGCGGTTCTCGCCAGGAGACTACCTGTATATGTTCACGGATGGCTATATGGACCAATTTGGCGGCAACAACGGGCGCAAAATGAATAAATCGAAGTTCCGCGATTTGCTGACAGAGGCTGGAAAACTCACGCCGGAGGCAGCCAAGGAATTCTTCAACGTAGCCCTCAACGAGTGGAAACTGAATCACCCGCAATTGGATGACATTCTGGTGATTGGCGTTAAACTATGATTCCAAATTTCGCGCATGGCTGATCCGAACTCACGAACGTTCGGATTTTTTTTTTTGCTTCAACTTTTCCGCCACTTACAATCTTTTTTGGAGCGTGTCTCTCTTTTTTTAGGCCCTTACGCGGGCGATGGAAAAGCTATGGTTTTGCCAGCAGGCGGATACCTAGGCAAGAAAGTATTCGGTTTAAAAAGCCTAACAATGGGCATTAAAAAATCGCCTACACACGAATTAGTGCGGCGAAAAAAAACGAATAACCTTAAATCTTAAGGCGGTAATTAAACGGCTTGAATATGGAAAGGCACTTGGATCAGGAGGCTAAACTCCTCTCCTTTTTCAATCATGAGTTCATCATCTTGTTCAACCAGCCAGACAATCTTTTTTTCCGGAATGCCGGCATCGCCGAGAGCAAGGAACAGTTCAAGGAGGTACCGACCCGATGATGAGTTGAAATACTCCAGGAAGAGCTCAATTGTAAACGTACCTTTTCCGGATTCACGAAGCCCTTTCGCCCATTCCAGCACAGGCTGGTAGAAGGTATATGCGTCTTCAGGAAGTGACCTTCCGCGAATCAGCAAGGTTTCGGCCTGCTCGTCGTAACGAACCTCCGGTGTATCTTCTGTTTCTTCGAAGTGAAGCATTTTCATCTCCCCCCAAAAGTATTAAACCTCCACAGTCAGCGAAAAAAAAGTTTTTTCACTGTCGATGGTGGTGAGTTCATATTCCAATTTCGCGCTTGCTGCCCGTGCAACTTGAATCAAGCCCAATCCGGCGCGCGATTTATCTTCTAGTTTCAGGCTTTCAATGAACTGTTGTCCATGCAAAGCTTTCAGCCCCTGATCATCGAGTGAGATGATGAGATCTAGTTTCGATTTAAGGGCTGGTGTAGAGGCGGTTGCAACGATATTTCCTGTGCGGATGCGCAGCTTTCCATTCGGAGCCCTGCTTACCAAAAACACACCTTGTCGTCCATCATCTGTTCCCAGGGAATGGCGGCTAATGTTTTGAAGCAACTCAATAAGGATGTGCGCCACACGTTTTGCATGGGCCAAATCGCCTGCAGCCAAATTGCTTTGAACAATGTGGAAGAGCGGCAAGATAGATCGTTGCGAAAAATCGCCTTTATACAAAAGCACCACATCTTCTGACACCATTTGGTGGTAAAGCTGCGATGTGCTGTCCATGTGGTTTTTAGGAGCCGGACAATTGGTTAAGAAACACACTTGGTTTTGAAAATAAGCGTACTCATCTGAAATATCATCAAAACGGTATTTCAGTTTTTGTCCTGACTTTCTCGCCAATTCAATCAATCCCAATCCTGCGCCTCCTTTTTCATTGAAGCTGTTTTCCTGCAACTGCTGCTTGTGGTATGCCCGCAGTTCTTCGGGCGACATGCTGTTGATTTTATCCACTGCTTCGCTTAGGGAAGCGCGAATGCTGTTGCGAACGGTGTTCAATGAGTTAATGTAATAAGCGCCGTGAGTGGCTTGATAGCAGAACATACCATCATCGGGAATGGCGCCATTGTGGCGCGATTCTTCTCGGTGACGAAGGATGTTTTGAAAGCATTCTACCAGAAGGAAGGACACCTTCCGGTTCACCATTCCGGCATCTGGGGATTCTCCGTTCAAACTCTCGCTGATACCAATAATACGTTCAGTGAGAGCGTCGCTAAACACCCCACGGAATGCAAATAGGAGTCTACTCTCGCTATTTGCAAGGAACATATTGTAGGCAGACAAATGGCTGTAAACCATAATCAGCGTAAACGTCGAGTTACGGGCCAAAACAGTTTGACCCAAAACGTATTACGCAGGAATGCATTGCCGGGTTACACCCATGGGCAGTAAAAGTACGTGTGCGCGAGTGCAGGAAGTATATTACACTTCTTGGTTCAGGAGCATACTGAGCACAAGCGTATGGATATCTCCCAGTGCTTTGTCGGTAAAGTAAGGGATCACGCGTTCATCGATTTTAATTTCAGATGCTGTTTCACGCAGCTTTACGAGAATGCGTTCGTGATCGAGATCGTGGAAAAATTTCACTTTGAGGGTCAGAGGGGCATCGTTGGTGATTTTCCAGCCTTCTGCTTCAAGTTGTTCACGGAGGGCGTTGGTAACGGTTTCGGTAGATGGGCCGAAGCCTTCGTTTACCACTTTGAGGATGATGTTAGACATGGTGCTAAGGTTTTAAGGTTTTACAAGGGTGAATGGTCTAAAATCTCCCGCTCATATCTTTCGAGGTTAATGTACGCCTTTTTTCGGGGATTTCCAAATCGGTATTTCTAGGTTGCACGAAGCCGGCAATTTCAGTTATCCGCAAAGCTGCCACGCATTGATTTTACTGGTGTTTCCGTAGGGGCTTTGTGTTTTCTGGCACGTAAGCGGATAAGGGAATTTTAAGCGAAATGGGGAGTTGTGATTGGGGGCTTTTTCAGTTATCCGCAAAGCTGCCAACCCAATATCCACAAGGGTTTGCGGAGGCTTTGGCTGCTATGCGGATAACCGTACTTTGAATTTCTGCACGCACACCCTACTCTTTCCACACGAACCCTTTTTTCGATACATTTGGAATAAACGCACCAGGTAAGTTTAGCCCGCCATTTTGGGGGTTATAACACCAAGGTGGGGTTAGCCGGGTGTCAGAATACACCACCACTTCCACCCAATCCCATTCAACTCTCCAAATAATTTTGGCAAATAGTAACTTATAAGTTACATTTGTACTATGAACGAAAAAGTCCGCGAAGTTGTTGAATTTGAGGATCACTTTAGCAAGTTCTTGAAGAAGCAACCCGTAAAAGTTCAGAACAAGATCTTTAAGATAATTGAAGCAATAGAAACGCTCGAAAGAGTGCCGAGCAATTATCTAAAAATACTTGTTGGCACCGATGGACTTTATGAAGCAAGGATTCAATTAGGATCCGATATTTGGAGAGTATTTTGCTTTTTCGACAATGGTAAACTGGTCATTTTACTAAATGGCTTCACGAAGAAGACCCAAAAGACTCCCAAAAACGAAATTAAAAAAGCACTGCAATTGATGCAGAAGTATTATGAAACAAAAAAGAAATGACATGAGCACTAGAGGATGGAAAGATATCAAAGATGAAGTTTACGGTAAAAAGGGTACTTCTCGTCGTGATGAGTTGGAGCGTGAATTCGAGTCATTTAAAATCGGGTTACTTCTAAAAAAAGCTCGCGAAGAAAAACACCTGACACAAGAACAACTTGCGGAATTGGTGGATAAGAAACGTACTTACATTTCAAGAATTGAAAATGATGGGAGCAATATGACGCTCAAGACACTTTTTGAAATCGTTGAAAAAGGTTTGGGTGGAAAAGTAAAGATCTCCATTCAGATTTAATGAAGACATACTCTGACTGCAAGCAAGCGACAGCCTGGATCATACTTCGAAACAACAAATAGTTTTAATGATTCAGTTCTGTATTCGGTGAACCGATCGCCTGTTTGTAAAACGGCAAACTGTCTCCCCCCCACTTCCGATATTCAAGTCTTATCGTGCATACAACGGGTGGTTTTTATTTCGCAAACAGCGCAGTTTTGGGTGACTTCAAGCATGAAATGACCGCGGGCAACTAACCTTAGTCTGTCTCGATGAAGTAAGCGACTGTGGCAAAAAAATCAAGAGGCATTTTTCGTTATCCGCAAAGCTGCCAACCCAATATCCACACGGGTTCTCGGAGGCTCTGGCTGCTTTGCGGATAACCGTCCTTTGAATTTCTGCACTCACACCCTACTCTTTTCACACGTACCCTTTTTTCGATACATTTGGAATCAATGCACCAGGTAAGTTTTAAATCGGACTAACGTTGGCAGCAACCCTCTGTTTGCAATGAGAGTAAAGTTCTCTACCTTTGAGTATGCAGGAAAAGAAGCTATACATAATAAGCGGTTGCAATGGAGCTGGAAAAACTACAGCCTCATTCAATATCCTTCCTGATCTTCTTAATTGTAAAGAGTTCGTAAACGCTGACGAAATTGCTCGAGGGCTTTCACCGTTTCAGCCGGAAAAAGTTTCAATCGAAGCCGGAAGATTAATGCTCAAAAGAATTGAAGAGTTATTAAACTCAAACCAAGATTTCTCTTTTGAAACAACTCTTTCAACAAAATCATTCATCAATACGATAGAAAAAGCTAAATCAAAAGGTTATTATCACGCTAATTTTCTTTTGGCTTGAATCAATTGAATTAGCAAAAGACAGGGTTCGAAAAAGAGTAGTTGAAGGAGGGCATAACATTGAACCAGGTGTTATTGAAAGAAGATATAAAGCTGGAATAAAAAATCTTTTTCAAATGTATTCTAACAAAGTTGATTCTTTGCTAATTTTTGATAACTCTAAACCTGAATCTGAATTGATAGCAGAAAAAGAAATTGAAGACGAAAATTTCACAATACATAATTCTCAAAAGTTCAACAAATTAAAAACAATTTCCGATGAACAATAATGAGAGAGAAATTCTGAAGGAAAAAATTAAAAGAGCAATAAAAATATCTTCTCAGAAATTAATTGAGAAAAAGAGAGCTCTAGGTCAAAAGCTTGTAATAAGCGAAGAAGGAAAAATTAGAGTAATAGAGCCTTAAATTAAAAAAAAGGGCATCTGCCAATAGCCAATTTTCCATTCAACTCAAAACCCCAGCATGAACCTCATGCTGAATGAAACCATGCTCTGATGTCTACTTTGGGGTTTGTATGTTGAAAGTCAGGCCATGTGAGGCAGCCTCATAGGACACTGTCTCAATTTTAGTGCTTTTGGAGCCTTATCAGATACACGCTTTGCATCTTTAAGTGCACAGGTATCCTGCTATGAAGTCAATTTAGGTTCTTATAAAATCACTTTTCGGTTTATTGACCG
>JBJOIB010000262.1:0-9664 GCA_046047375.1 Bacteroidota bacterium | reverse complement strand
CCCCTGATATTGAAATGGCGGATCGCGATTTAACACCCGAACGTCGGAAAAAATCGCAGTCGTACATACGACGAAGGAGCATCAATTTCACGAATGTCAAAATTGATCCGAAGGGCAAAAGCGACAAAAAGCCAAAAGCCCCGAAAGAAGGTGGAGACATTACCGAGGGCGATAAGTCGGGCAAAGGTGGAAAGAAAGAGGATAAAGGAAAGGCTGACAAAGCTCGATTCTATGATCCAGGCAACTTCTCTTTCTCTTACAGCTACAACGAAACCTACCGGCGCGACATCAATACGGAGTTTCAAATGCAAAAGAACTACTCCGGAGGCGTGAATTATAACTTTAGCAACAAGCCGAAGGAAATCAAGCCATTTGCGAATATTGGTTTCATCAGCAAAGCTTCGTACCTGAAGTGGCTAAAGGATTTTAACTTCTACACGGGAATCAAATCGTTTGGGTTCAATTCTACCATGAATAGAACCTATGAAACGAGTCGGGTAAGAAACAATACAGCCGAATTGTTTGGCATTGAAACGAACGTTTTGATTCAAACCCAGGCCATGAAGACCTGGAACTGGACGCGCACGTACAATGTGGCGTATGACATAACCAAGGGCTTGCGCTTCAATTACCAGGCAAACAACCTGGCTTTGGTTGGAGAACCTGCAGGGGTGATTAATCGAGATGATGTAGACTGGTACAACGCTTATAAGGATACGGTATGGAATAACATTCGGAATTTTGGGGAAACGATGAATTACAACCACAATGCATCGCTTTCATACAAGCTTCCTTTCGATAAACTTCCGTTGTTGGATTTCATCTCATCGGATGCTACATACGCTGCCTCATACCGTTGGGATCGCGCTCCATTCAGTCAAGACAGCTTAGGGCATACCATTCAGAACTCCCGGAATTTATCACTGAATGCCCAGGCGAACTTGGTAAATCTTTACAATAAAGTACCGTATCTGAAAGATATCAATAACAACACCCCGGCCAACAGTGGAAAGAAGGGAAAGGATGAAGAGAAAGACGGCTTTGGTGATGTAGAAGAGGATGAGGGTAAGAAAAAGAAGAAAGGCGACAAAATAGATCCATTCAAGGAATTTTTGCGCCTGTTGATGATGGTGCGGAATGTTTCAGGATCGTACTCGAAGAACGAGGGAATAATGCTTCCGGGCTATGCTCAGAAGACCTATTTGGTGGGGATGGACCCACAATTTAGCGCACCTGGATTGCCATTTATTCTCGGACAGCAGAACACAGACGTATTCGGTAATCCAGTCGACAATTTTGCTGTGATGGCCGCAGAGAAAGGCTGGTTAATTCAGTCGCCATACCTGAACAATCCATATTCAGAGACTTTCTCCGAGTCATGGAACCTCCGCACGAATTTGGAGCCGATCAAACACCTGAAGATTGAGTTGACCGCTACCAAACAGGCATCGCGTAACCACCAAAGCTTCTTCAGGTTCAATGATGATCCGTTGGTAAACGATTATGAATTCCAATCGCCGGTTGAAACGGGTAACTTCTCTGCTTCCATCATTACTTGGAGAACAGCTTTTGTGAAGGACGATGCTGCGTTCAACTCTGAAGTGTTTTCGCAGTTCCTACAAAACCGACTGATCATCAGTGAACGGTTGAACGCCGAAACATACCAGGTGGATGAGCCAAATCCAAATGGATACTACCCTGGTTGGGGGCCAACCTCGCAGGATGTTACCGTGGCTTCGTTTATGGCTGCGTACACCGGTACAGATGCAACCAAGGTAAAACTGGATCCATTCAAAACCCAGATGGCACCGAACTGGCGTATTACGTATGACGGTTTAACTAAAATTGAATCGGTTAAAAAGTACTTCAAGCAATTCAATGTAAACCATACCTATCGGTCAACCATGACCACCAGTTATGTGACCAACTTGAATTACGAAGCAGATCCATCTACAGGCTTTCCAACAGCGATTGATGAGAGTGAATTCGGAAACTTCATCTCTCAGCGACAGATCAATACTGTTTCGATCAGTGAGCAAATGTCGCCATTGGTTGGGTTCGATATGACCTTGAAAACGAAAGGTAAGAACGATCCTCAGCTTCGGGTGGAGTTTACGCGAGATCGGACCGTTAGCTTAGGGTTGGCGAACTACCAAATCACTGAAACGAGAGGAAATGCGCTCGTAATGGGAGTAGGTTATCGCTTTACAGAAGTGCCTAATCCATTCTACAGAAAGCGAGGCAAGCTACCAGTGCAGGTGCTTAAAGACACTCAACTTTCTCTTCGGGCAGATTTGACCATCCGTGATAATGTGACTATCATCCGGAAAATGCAGGAGTTACAGAACCAGCCGACGGCCGGACAACGTATCTTCAGCTTGAAAACAACGGCTGATTTGGAGGTTTCGAAAAAGTTGACGCTGAGATTCTTCTTCGATCACCAGCTCACAAGGCCGAAGATTTCAACTTCGTTCCCAACGTCGAACATCAGTTCAGGATTGACCTTGAGATTCCAGTTGTCTTAAACGCTGAGTGCACACCAAAAAAGTTATTTTTGCGAAAATTTTGATGCAATGAACATCCCTGCAGAACTTAAGTACACCAAAGACCATGAATGGATTCGCCTTGAAGGTGATATCGCAACGGTTGGAATTACAGATTTCGCACAACGTGAGTTAGGTGACATCGTATTCGTTGAAATTGAAACAGAAGGAGAGTCGCTAGGCGCGGAAGAGATTTTCGGCACCGTAGAGGCGGTTAAAACAGTAAGCGACCTGTTTCTCCCAGTTTCAGGTACCGTGATGGAAGTAAACAGCGAATTGGCTGATAATCCAGCTGTTGTTAACGATGATCCATACGGAAAAGGGTGGATGATCAAATTGAAAGTTGACAATCCGTCGGATGTTGCTGCCCTCCTTGACGCATCTGCCTATAGCGCAATCATCCACTAAATGCTTTGGAGGCATCTGATCTGGTCACTGGTGTGGGCAGCGCTGATTGCTTTCATGTATTTTGTGCCCGGAAAAGACCTCCCTGTTGTTTCTTTTTGGGATGTATTTGGTTTCGATAAGGTAGGCCATTTCGTTGTCTTCGCCATATTTTCGCTCATTCTAAAAACTGGTTTGCGCAGGCAAATCAAGTTTGGAAAAGTGAGGAGACTAGCGATGCGTTGGACACTTTGGATTACGATACCCTACGGCGGAATCTTGGAGTTTTTGCAAGGTCAACTCATTCCTGATAGAACCTCTGACTGGCTCGATTTTGTGGCCAATGTGCTTGGGGTACTGTTTGGACTTGTGATTTTTAGACTTATTTACGGAAAACAGTAAATCGCAATTGCTGGAGTTTTACTATTTTCGGAAACTGAAATCAATTGTTTCATTATGGAACTAAGAAAATACGATAGCGCAAATCTAGAGAAAGGTCGCGGTGCATGGCGTGCACTAGGCTTTGTTGCAGCCCTCGGGTTGTTGCTGGCTGCCTTCTCCTGGACTTCCTACGCCATCAGCGTAACGCGCAAGCTGGATTTTGATACGTCCCTGCTTGAAGAGGAAGATATTCCGGTAAACATTGTACAACCGCCACCCCCACCGCCACCCCCACCACAAACTTCAATGATTGAAATCGTTGAAGATGACAAGGAGATTGAAGAGGAGTTAGTGGTTGAAGATCTTGATATCGATGAAGATACTGAAATTGAAACCATTGAGATCGAGGAAGAGGTTGTGGAAGACGATACCCCTTTCATGGTGGTAGAACACATGCCGGCATTGCCAGCTTGTAAGGATTTGCGCGGTGATGACCGGCACCAGTGTACACAGCTCGAAATCATCAAGTACGTTACGCAGAATACCAAGTATCCTCCGATCGCGAAAGATGCCGGTATTCAGGGAACTGTATTCGTTTATTTCGTTGTAGACAAGAACGGAGCTGTTAAGGATGCGAAGGTGCTTCGTGAAGTTGACCCTCGTCTAGATAAGGAAGCTTTACGTGTTATCGAATCTTTGCCTAAGTTCGAACCTGGTACCCAACGCGGAAAGCCAGTGTCTGTTCAGTACACGATTCCTGTTAAGTTTATTATTAAATAAGCGAGCAGCTAACAGAATTTGAAGGGTCAACACATCGTGGTTGACCCTTTTTTTTGGATTCACTGCCGTAATTCTATCAGTTGCTGTGCCAACGCGAGACGTTCATCTCCTTGACCCGATACGATTGCGAAAGGAATATCGTGTGCTTCAAGCACTTCTTTGTAGCGTTCAAACAATCGGTCGCGATCATGTGGATTTTCCCGCAGAGGATCGTACTCCCATGGAAGATCTGGTGCGCATAATAGCACACAATCGAACCGAATGGAATCAAGGAGTTTTGATAGGTCCTGCGAAAGGGAACCAAATTTCTCAAGCTCCCAAACGGCTACTACCACCATATCAGAATCGCAGATGAAGCTGTGTGAGAATTGTGCCGTCTTCATCCACCAATCATATTGCAGCTTGGCAATTTCTAAGAGATCTGATCGCGAATAGCTGCCATTTCTCTTGTGAAGATACCACCTTGCTGCTTCAGGCACATAAGGCCAGCCGAGCTTTCCAGACAAGGCTATAGCTAGTTCAGTTTTCCCCGATGATTCAGGTCCGGTGATAGCAATTTTCATTAGAACAAAGATATGCCTTCAAAGTAGCCGTCTAAAGCCAACAGCAGATATAAACCATAAAGTAGCGCGGTTATCCACATTTTTCGAATCACATAAAGTGCTATGGCGAGGCTATCTATGACAATCCAATAAATCCAATTTTCATGCACGTATTGAATCATGAGCCAAGTAGCCAGCAAGCTAAAGACCGTGGTGAACGCATCTAAATAGGGGAGTGCTGCATTGGTTTTCTTGCTCAAAAAAAGTCCAGAGAGCACCGTCAAGACAACTCCTAGTGCGACCAGGGCGAGGTGATGCGACAATCCATAAGCTGCAGGTGTCTCAGGACTGCCTATCCAGTTAAAGTATCCGGCAATAGCCGAAATAACGTAAAACACATACAAGAAGCTTTCGGCGTAAATACGTCGGCGGTAACACAAGAAAACATATATGGTTGAGCCTACAGCGGCTGGTACATAACACCAAGGAGTAAATCCCTTTAAGTACAGATAAGTGTAAAGAACGCTCAGAAGCATGGCTGTAAATTCAGCCATTTGAAACAAAACGTGATTCGACAGGAATCGACTATTCGTCGTCATCAAAAGTACAGTTGCAAGGAGGAGATAACTTCAAGTCGGTTGTAGGAAACATATTGATGATGCGTTCTTGTTCGCTGATCGACATTTCATTGTGCATTAGATCGAGCGTTTTCAGATTGTTCAGGCGCATCAACGTGGCGGGGTAATATCCGATAACATTGCTCCATAGGATGAGCGTTTCTAAACGGCGAAGGCGATGAATCTCATCTGGTAGGGCCGCTATTTCATTGTCTCCGAAATTAATATACCGCAAATGCTGCAGATTACAGATTGCGGGATCAAAGGTTTCCAGGTTGTTGTGCTGCGCAGAGAGACGCTGCAATTGGCGGAGTTTTGAGATGTCAGAAGGAATCGTTGTTAGTTTATTTCGATCAAGAATTAGTTCTTGCAGCGATGTGAGTGAAAAAACTTCTTGTGGAATCTCTTTCAATCGTTTTCCGCTCAAGTCAAGTCGATACACGGGGGTCTTACTGGCCAAGGCTGATTCCAGCGAACGAAAGACCCGTGCAGTGTCGAGCTTGTCATACGAAATGGTATCTGCTGTAGCGTTTGATGATACTACAGCGAGAAGAAAAGCGCAGACAAGCAGGAATCGAGTCATAAAGTCATTTCTACAGCGTGTTGTTTATCTACCAAAAGCTGTGCCTTGAGTTCATCAACACTATTGAATTTCATTTCGTTGCGAATACGGCCCGCAAAACGAACTTCCATTTCAGCACCATACAGGTCATCCGAAAAATCGAATAAATGTACTTCCAGCCGTTTCTCATCGGAGCTGGAGACGGTTGGACGAACACCGATGTTCATCATACCGTTGTAGTTTGATCCTTTGATTTTCACATGTACCGCATAAACACCGGGACCAGGGATTAGCTTGTGGGAATCATTGATTCTCAGGTTCGCAGTTGGGAATCCCAACTTGTGTCCGAGTCCATCTCCGTGAATAACGCATCCGGAGAGCAAATAGTTGTATCCGAGATAACTATTTGCCTGATCCACGGCGCCGGCGAGGAGGGCATTGCGGATTTTTGTACTGCTTATACTCAGGTCGTCGATCAAACGGGCAGGAATCTCTTCAACGTGAAATCCGAACATTTCGGAGAACTCTTCAAGACTGGAGAAGTCGCCTTCTCTATTTTTCCCGAAGCGATGGTCGTAGCCAACCACTACCGTGTGCACTCCGATGGTTTGCACCAACACATCACGCACATATTCAAGTGCTGAGAGTTTTGCGAACTCTTGTGTAAAAGGCAGGAGGATGAGGTGGTCGATACCCGCTTCTTTGAGGGAAGCTTTTTTTTCTTCGATGGTTTGAAGCAGTTGAATGTTCGGGTCATCGGGGAAAAGCACCAATCGGGGGTGAGGGTAAAAGGTCATCAACACCGTTTCGCCTCCCACGCGATCAGCTATATCACGAAGCCGATTGATGATTTCGCGGTGTCCCAAATGTACTCCGTCGAACGTGCCGGTGGTGAGCACCGGGTGCTTAATTCCTGAAACTTCTGCTAGTCCGGCGTAAACTTTCAATGTTATTCACAATAGTTGAACGGTCAAATATAGTGCAATTGCTAGGGTAGGAGGAAGTTCAACGAACGATTCAGGCACTTTTTTTAAACTTTCATTGTTTAACCCACTCATTAACCTTACTTTTGCACTCGATTTTAGACCCCAAGAAATTCAGTCTGAATATGTCCAACAGCGGAAAAATAGCACAGGTAATTGGTCCTGTAGTAGACGTAACCTTCGGTGGAGGTGTTCTTCCAAACATTTTGGATGCATTGATCATCAAGAAGGATAACGGAGAAGAATTAATTCTCGAGTGCCAACAGCACGTAGGAGAAGACACCATTCGCGCCATCTCGATGGATTCCACAGAAGGTTTGCGCAGAGGAATGGAAGTAGTTGCCACCGGAAAGGCGATCACCATGCCGGTAGGAGACAAAATCAAAGGTCGTTTGTTCAACGTTGTAGGGCAGGCAATTGATGGTATCAACCAGGTGGATAACGCCGGTGGTGTTCCGATTCACAGGGCAGCCCCGCGCTTTGAAGACCTGTCTACCTCAACTGAGGTTCTCTTTACCGGAATCAAAGTAATCGACTTGATTGAGCCATACGCAAAAGGTGGTAAAATCGGTTTGTTCGGTGGTGCTGGTGTTGGTAAGACAGTATTGATCATGGAGTTGATCAACAACATCGCAAAAGGATACGAAGGACTTTCGGTTTTTGCCGGTGTGGGTGAGCGTACACGTGAAGGAAACGACTTGCTTCGTGAAATGATCGAATCAGGTGTAATCAAATATGGAGAAGATTTCATCCACAGCATGGAAAGCGGTGGTTGGGACTTGACCAAGGTGAACCTTGAAGAATTGTCGAAGAGCCAGGCTACATTGGTGTTCGGACAGATGAATGAGCCTCCTGGTGCACGTGCGCGTGTTGCATTGTCTGGTCTTACTGTTGCGGAATACTTCCGCGATGGAGATGAGCAATCAGGTGGTCGTGACATCTTGTTCTTTATCGATAACATCTTCCGTTTCACACAGGCGGGTTCTGAGGTTTCGGCTCTTTTGGGTCGTATGCCTTCAGCGGTGGGTTACCAGCCTACGCTTGCTACGGAGATGGGTGCGATGCAAGAGCGTATTACGTCTACCAAAAGGGGTTCAATTACTTCGGTACAGGCCGTTTACGTTCCTGCGGATGACCTTACTGACCCGGCGCCTGCAACAACGTTTGCGCACTTGGATGCCACTACAGTATTGTCTCGTAAAATTGCAGAGTTGGGTATCTACCCTGCGGTTGACCCATTGGATTCAACATCGCGTATTCTTACTGAAGACATCGTAGGTACTGAGCATTATCGCTGCGCTCAGCGCGTGAAGGAAATTCTTCAGCGATACAAAGAATTGCAAGATATCATCGCCATCCTCGGTATGGATGAATTGTCTGAAGAAGATAAACTAGCTGTGCACCGTGCACGCCGCGTTCAACGTTTCTTGTCGCAGCCATTCCACGTTGCGGAGCAGTTCACCGGTCTTCAAGGTGTTCTGGTTCCAATCGAAGAAACCATTAAAGGATTTAATATGATCCTTGAAGGTGAAATGGACCGTTACCCTGAGGCAGCCTTTAACCTAAAAGGTAGCATCGAGGAAGTGAAAGTGGCTGGAGAAAAAATGCTTGCTGAAGCAAAAGGATAAGCAATGAAAGTAGAGATTCTATCTCCTGAAAAGAGCCTTTTTACAGGTGAAGCCAGCTATGTGTACCTCCCAGGTGCAGATGGTAGCTTGGGTGTGTTGAACAACCACGCACCTATGATTACAACACTTAAAAAGGGAGTTGTGCGCTTGCGTACTTCTGACAACAAAGAACAAACGTTCGAAGTAAATGGAGGTACTGTAGAGGTGCTTAACAATCGCATTATCATATTGGCAGAATAGCCTTTTTAACGGCACTGCATATCAAGGGGAGTACTGACGTATTCCCCTTTTTGTTTTACACCTTAACGAATGTCTGGAGCGCTGCGTGAACGATCGCGATTAACGGCGTGCATGAAGACAAAAAAGGTCGACATATACAACGGAATCAACGGTATTTTGAAGCGTACCAATGCACCGAAATTGGAGGTCGTTAATCCGATCATGAAGGCAAATAGCACCGAAAACAGCAGGCTGTATAGCAAAATGGGCTTACCTGCGATCATAGCACGAAGGGCCTTGAATTTCAGAAACACAATCACATACAAGGTTAAAAGCAGGATGAATGTGTTTTCTATTCCCGATAAAAGCATAACCACGTTCTTGCTATCCCATAAGTAAGGACGATAGAGGCCTGCGGCAACAGCGGGGACAAACTTCGATGATATTCCAAGCAGCGTTGGATCAAATGAACCAATGTCGAAACTATTGCCCTGGTAATACTCTTGTTTGAGGTCATACTGGATAATGGCCGCTGTTTCAAGCGCTCGATCCGGGGAGAACTTACCCAACGTGCTGCCCAATCGGGTCAAAAGAAAAAAGCTTCCTAAGCTGACAATGACGTAAATGAAAGGGACAAGGATATACCGAAAATAGGCGTTTCGAATGTTTTTGATGCGTTCATAAAAGAACCAAATCAAGGTTCCGGGGAGTAAGATCAGCAAGATATAGGGTTTGATGGAGACAATGACGAGGCCGCTGATGGCCATGATCAATATACTTCCCACGTTTTTCGCCCGACTGCTCACAAAAGAATTGGTTGCAACAATGAAATAACATGTGGCAGCCAACGTAAACGAATCTTTCAAAATTCCCGATCCCCAGAAGGCAACCGAAGGCATAAAAAGAATGCCAACGGCTATATACGACGCGGCTGCAGGGAAGTGCGATACAAACACACGGTATAGTCGCCACAATCCACCATAAGTTATAATCGATAGCCACATGGTGGTTAAAAAATAACTCTT
>JBJOIB010000261.1:0-3138 GCA_046047375.1 Bacteroidota bacterium | reverse complement strand
ATTCTGAAAACTTGCCCTTCGATGCTGATACCTTTGATGTGTATACAGCAGCTTTTGGCGTGCGGAACTTCGAAAATTTAGAAAAGGGACTCACAGACATGTTGCGCGTGCTCAAGCCTGGAGGAACTGGCTTGGTGCTTGAATTTTCGAAACCATCGCTTTTCCCTTTCAAACAGTTGTATTGGTTCTACTTCAAGGTGGTGCTGCCAACGGTTGGAAAGTTGGTTTCACGCGATAGCCGTGCATACTCCTATCTGCCTGAATCCGTGCAAGCATTCCCGCAGGGAGATGAGTTTCTCGATATCATGAAGCGCTGTGGATACACATCGTGTAAACGCAGACCCCTGACCGGAGGTATTGCTACCATCTATACCGGGATCAAACCGACGGCATGACCATTACCGTTCACAAGTCCGAACTGGTTGGTGAAACCCAACTACCCGGTTCCAAAAGCATCATGCAACGGTTCCTGGTAGCTGCTGCTTTGACCAAAGGAACATCCATCATACGGGAGCCAGCGCGGAATGATGATAGCTTGTTTATGATACAAGCCATTCGGGAATTGGGGGCTGAAATCGAATTCGACAAAGACGACCTCGTGGTCACAGGTAACTTGCAATGGCCTGCAAACCCGTTAAACGTTGGCGAATCCGGATTGGGAATGCGTTTATTGATTCCTGTCGCCTCGTTGTTCGATAAATCTGTTAAGGTGATTGGCACAGGAACGCTTCGCTCACGTCCCATCGATGAATTCGGTCCTGCTTTGGAAAGCTTAGGTGTTTCATTTCACGCTCGCGGTGGAAAATTGCCTGCCACAGTGAAAGGCCCGTTGAAGGGCGGATCGACAACTGTCAATGGAAGCATTTCGTCACAATACCTTTCAGGATTACTCATGGCAGCCCCCTTGTGCGAGCAAGATACTGTGATTGCCGTCGAAGACCTGAAAAGCAAACCGTACGTTGATTTGACCCTTGAAGTGATGCGTGATTTCGGGATCGAAGTCGAAAACAACGACTATCGCACGTTCCGCGTAAAAGGCAAACAGGTGTATAAGCCAAGCGATGTTACTGTTCGGGGAGATTGGAGCGGCGGTGCTGCTTTATTGGTTGCTGGTGCCGTGGGATCTAGGAATGGAATTAAGATCAAGGGTCTCGATTATAGCTACACACAAGCAGATCGGGCCATATCAGGTGTATTGCTTTTTGCGGGGGCGCGGTTGATGCAAGAGGAAGATGGTGTTGCCGTGTTTGCTCCGAAACTGCGCAGTTTTTCGTTTGACGCAACAGACTGTCCCGACCTTTTTCCGGTACTTGCTGCCTTGGCTGTTAAATGCAATAAGCCATCCACCATCACCGGTGTTAGCAGGTTGGAGCATAAAGAAAGCAACAGAGCCGTGGTTATTCGTGATGAGTTCGCCAAAGCAGGTATTCGCGTCGAACTCAACGGAGATGAAATGGTAGTGCATCCAGGAGTCCCTCAACCTTGCACCATTGATAGCCACCATGATCACCGCATCGTAATGGCTGCTGCCATCTTGGGAATCATTGGCGGACCGATTGAAATCTTACACGCCGAATCAGTGAGCAAGTCGTTCGACAGTTTTTTTGGATGCTTGATGGAGTTAGGGGTAAAACTCTCCAAAAAGAAATAAGGCGCTATTTTAACATCATCTCCCTTCGCTCTGCCTCAGGGAATTTCTCAATAGCGTATCGCAAAGCCGTTCTGGGCATGCGATCTTTACGAGTTGCGATGAAGGCATGTATTTCAGGGAAATTCCTCACAGACAATTCCTTCAGCAACCACCCATACCCTTTTTGGACCATATCATCACGGTCTTCAAGCAAGGTATCGCACACCTCCAACATCGTGGTGAGGTCTTTCCATTTCTTTGCGGGGTAGATAAAAGACACTGCGGCAGCTCGTTTCATCCATCGATTGTCAGAGGATGTCCACTTGAATGCCTCGCGTTGCGCATCGGGATGCCTCAACAAGACATCGCCCACGGTTCGATTGCACAAAGTATCGCACACCGCCCAATTGGTCACATAGTTCATAATCCATGATTCGAAAAGAGCCATGTCGCCCTGTGAGAAGAGCTTTCGTCCTTTGTAACTTAGGTGGCAAGCCAGCAAGCACTCTTCCATGCTTCCTGCGGCGAACAATTGTTCACAAACTGATACCAGGACAGACTTATCGTTTTTCGGCAGTTGTTTTCCAAACTCTGTTGCCAGTTGTTTCACTTCTGCCGCAGGAAGACCGAAGGCTACAATAGGTTCCTTGAAAAACCGACTCATTTTCGCCGCTCTATCCGGGTCTTTCAGCGCGTGCAGAGCACCTTGGATGTCGGCAACAATTGTAGACGCTAGTTCTGACACTTACCGAATGATTCGCGTTCTTTTGCCATCGACTTCAATGAAATACACACCTGGTGAAAGATCAGATAGATCCACATTCGTGGTAGCTCCTTCTGTTTTCCCCGTCTTCACGATCTGTCCGTCTATGGCGTAGATGATGTATGGACGAATTTCACTGCCGGATGTTTTCACTGTGGTTGGACCTGATGTAGGATTCGGCATTACTTCAAGCGCTGGCTTTTCAGAAATGACGCCTACGTTGTTTCCACATTCTCCCGGAGTTAATGACATGATACCGTATTCATACATCGCCACGTCAGCATTGAAGTAGGTGACCTCATTGCATCCACAAACCGGGTTGTAAATGGGTGAAATAAACTGGTTTGGGTCGATGAGAAGTTCGTTGATGCAGAGCGGACAGTTGTTCGCGCAGTCTTCGTACGATTCAAAAAAGTTCGGAGAGTAATTCACCCCATTCACTTCCCATCCGCATCCTGAGAGAGCCACACAGGCACCATCTATCATGGCATAACCGAGTGGCATGGCACAGATTCCGAAGTCTATACCAGCGAGATCCAGACACGTCGGCATGGGTCCGCAAGTGTTCTGACATTCACTTAGTGTTTCGTAAAAATACGGTGTATAGTCTACTCCATTCACTTCCCATCCGCATCCACTGATATAACTGCACTGACCGTTGATGAGACCAACACCTAATACCATGTCGCACGGTCCAAAGTCAACATTGGTCAAGTCTTCACATTCAATGAGTAATTCATTACAA
>JBJOIB010000260.1:0-3675 GCA_046047375.1 Bacteroidota bacterium | reverse complement strand
TTCATCATGCGAAAGTACTTCTCGATTGTTGCGTGCCTTCTTTCTTTGATTGCCCAATCTCAAACGCCATCCACGAAACGCCCATTCATAGAACCTTCATTGGAGGCGGGATCTTCGGTACTGCTGGCCACAGGAGCCGAATTGATCGGTGAACGGAGAGAGAAATCCACCTTAGGTGTGGGGTTTTATCGCGGAACGGCGATTTCTCCGAATGCGTATGTGCGAATAGGTGCCTTTGCTCGAAGACAGACCATAGGATTTTCATACAATTGCACAGCTGACGATGCATTTTACACTTTTCGCATGCAGCGCTATTATGGCGATGTTTCGCTGATGTTTGATCGGTATCTAATTCGAAATGAGAGGTTTGCATTAAGCGCAATGGCGGGGGCGAACTTGTCTTTTACAGCGCATCTTGAATCGTTCTACACCTTCTATCAAGATATGGGATCATGCGATGTTGTGGAGGTGGCACGAGTTCCCCTGACCATGACCCTGCAAGGCGGGTTGACTGCAGAGTGGAAGCTGTCAGATGCTGGCTCAATAGTAGTGAATCCGTTTATTGACTGGTCGTTGCCGGATCTGTCGCCGTATAGAACAGATGCATTTGCACCGGCAAATTTTGTGTTGTACGCAGGACTCCGTGTGGGGTATAGATGGTATGATGAGGAGGATAGGGATGTGAGCGGTGAACGAAGAAAAACTGCCCTTTACGCTGAAGCACTCGGGCGAACCTATCGAGGAATCACGATCAATGGAGAGGTGCAAATGGTGAAGGTCGGACCTGTTGCGCTCAATGCAAATGCTGGCTTTGGGTTGTCAGAAAAGGGATCCAATGGAGGTAAATTTCTATATACGCCGCTTGGATTATCGATGTTAGTGGGTAGGGGCCGCCATCAAGCCGAAGTTGCGCCTTCGTTTATACTTGCCTGGGATCAACTGCCTGTTGGATGGCCAACCATTCAGGCGGGATATCGCTTCAATGCGAATAACGGATTTTTTTGTCGTGCCAATGTGGCCTACATGAATATCTCCATTGTAAATGCGAGGTTCTTACATCCCGGATTGTCGTTGGGCTACCGCCTGTAATTTATTCTTTGTTGCGGGTGTCAAGACAAATCGTGACGGGCCCATCATTTATGAGAGAAACAGCCATGTCGGCCCCGAACTCACCGGTGGACACTCTATCCGCGCCGTGCTGCGCGATGAAAAGAGAAATGAAGTATTCATAGAGAGGAACAGCTTGTTCAGGCCGGGCAGCGCGGATGAATGAAGGTCTGTTCCCTTTTTTATAAGATGCGTGCAACGTGAATTGACTTACGAGTAAAACACTGCCACCTGCTTCGGTGATGTCAAGATTCATTTTCCCCTCAGCATCGCTGAAAATGCGCATGCTGCTAATTTTTGCTGCAAGCCATTCCGCGTCTTCTTTGCCATCGTCGGCTTCAATACCTACCAAAATGAGAAACCCTTTACCAATAGAGCCAATGGTTTTTTCGTCCACAGTTACCTTGGCTGAACTGACTCGTTGAACTACTGCGCGCATCGTTGAATAAATGTGAAGATTTTCGCCTCGAATGGAAGCAGGAAAAGCCCTACTTTTGCGCCAAAGATATCTTTTTAAATGAGTACCACTGCCGCACAGCAACCTGCAACACTCGAACAAGCCCGTGAAATGGGCTTACTCCCTGAAGAATTCGACCAAATTAAGGGCATTCTCGGACGCACGCCGAACTTTACAGAAATGTGTGTTTACTCCGTAATGTGGAGTGAGCATTGTTCGTACAAAAACTCAATCAAATGGTTGAAAACGCTACCGAAAGATGGTCCCCACATGCTTGTGAAGGCAGGGGAGGAGAATGCCGGTATTGTTGATATTGGTGGCGGATTGGGGTGTGCTTTTAAAATTGAGAGCCACAACCACCCTTCAGCTATTGAACCGTACCAAGGGGCAGCGACAGGTGTCGGTGGTATCAACCGCGATATCTTCACCATGGGTGCGCGACCGGTTGCTCAATTGAACAGCCTCCGCTTTGGAAAATTGGAAAATCCACGCACGCAATGGTTGCTCGAAGGAGTAGTGAAGGGTATTGGTGATTACGGGAACGCGTTCGGAATTCCTGTCGTTGGTGGCGAAGTGTTTTTCGATGAGTCCTACCAGGTTAATCCACTGGTGAATGCTATGTCGGCCGGTATTTTGGCCACAGATAAGATCATTTCAGCAAAGGCAAAAGGGCCAGGAAATCCGGTTTACATCGTGGGTTCAGCCACTGGGAAAGATGGGATTCAAGGAGCTTCGTTTGCGTCGAAAGATATTACAGAAGAATCTGCTAAAGACCTTCCATCGGTTCAGGTAGGAGATCCTTTCCAGGAAAAGCTTTTGTTAGAAGCTACCTTGGAACTCATAAACACCAACGCTGTGGTGGGAATGCAAGACATGGGTGCCGCCGGTATCACCTGTTCAACTTCTGAAATGAGCGCAGGCGGCGGTGTTGGAATGGAAATTCACCTCGATCGGGTGCCACTGCGCCAGCAAGATATGCGACCTTTCGAGATCCTGCTTTCAGAATCACAAGAACGTATGCTCGTGGTGGTGAATAAAGGTCAGGAAGCAACGGTCGAGAAGATTTTTGAAAAATGGGACCTCAATGCCGTTCAAATCGGTGAGGTTACCGAAGGTGGTACCCTGCGCTACTACATGCACGGAGATCTTGTGGCAGAAGTGCCGGCAGAAAGCCTTGTGCTGGGGGGCGGAGCTCCACAGTATGAGCGCGAATATTCTGAGCCGCAGTATTATCGTGATATTCAATCGTTTAGCATCGATTCCATTGCTGAACCTCAAGACCTTGTAGTGGTGGCTCGTCAGCTCATTTCGACGCCTAACATCGCTTCGAAAAGATGGATATGGGAGCAGTACGATAGTATGGTGGGCACGGCGAATATGGCCACAAACCGTCCGTCAGATGCCGCTGTTGTCAATATCAAAGGAACCAACCGTGCCATCGCTCTAACAGTGGATTGCAATGCGCGATATGTGAACAACGATCCGAAAAAAGGAACAGCCATAGCGGTAGCTGAAGCTGCTAGAAACATTGTTTGTTCCGGCGGTGAACCAAGTGCAATTACCAATTGCCTCAATTTCGGAAATCCATACAACCCTGAAGTCTATTGGCAGTTTGTTGGAGCCATCCAAGGAATGTCTGAGGCGTGCAGAAAGTTCAATACTCCTGTAACTGGCGGAAACGTAAGCTTCTACAACCAGACATCCAAAGAAGATGGTACCGCAGCACCTGTTTTTCCAACTCCAACCATTGGCATGCTCGGGGTATTCAAAGATAAATCAACCCATACAACCCTCGATTTTAAATACAAGGGCGATCTGATTTTCTTGCTCGGAGAATCTCGTAACGACATCGGCTCATCTGAATACTTGGCAACCATTCACGGTGTTCGTTTGTCTCCTGCGCCTTATTTCGATATCGATGAAGAATTCAGATTGCATGAATGTGTGAAGGCGTTGATTTCCAACAACTATATCAACGCGGCTCACGATGTAAGTGATGGTGGATTGTATACGTGTTTGGTGGAAATGGGGCTGGTTTCAGGTCTTGGATTCGACATCGTGTCTGATTCTGAAATTCGCAAAGATGCCTTCCTCTTTGGTGAGGCACAAGG
>JBJOIB010000259.1:0-10184 GCA_046047375.1 Bacteroidota bacterium | reverse complement strand
TGGGCAACGGCATCGCTCACGTATTTGCACAAAGCGGATACGCTGTAACATTGATTGACGTTCGTGAAGAGGCCCTCAATAAAGCCCTCGCAACCATCGATAAAAACCTTGACCGCATGGTCAAAAAGGAAGCCATCACGGAAGCAGACAAGGCGAAAACCCTCGCCAACATCGCAACTTCGGTGAACTTGGCTAGCGGCGTAGCTAACGCAGACTTGGTGGTGGAAGCCGCTACTGAAAATGTTGATCTCAAACTGCGCATCTTCAAAGACATGGATGCAAACGCCCCGGCAGAATGCATCTTGGCCACTAACACGTCTTCCATCTCTATCACGCAAATTGCGGCGGTGACTGCTCGTCCTGATAAAGTCATCGGAATGCACTTCATGAACCCTGTCCCAGTGATGAAACTGGTTGAGGTAATTCGCGGATATGCCACTTCCAATGAGGTTACAGAAACCATTATGTCGCTATCGCGCAACCTCGGCAAAGTGCCGGTGGAGGTGAATGACTACCCGGGCTTTGTTGCCAACCGCATCCTGATGCCAATGATCAACGAAGCTATCATTACCCTCTTTGAAGGTGTAGCTGGTGTAAGCGAAATCGACACGGTGATGAAGCTCGGAATGGCACACCCTATGGGGCCTTTGCAGCTTGCCGATTTTATTGGACTCGATGTCTGCTTGAGCATCATGCGTGTATTGCACGACGGATTTGGAAACCCAAAATACGCACCGTGTCCACTTTTGGTAAACATGGTCACAGCTGGAAAACTAGGGGTGAAAAGTGGTGAAGGGTTCTACTCATATACCCACGGAACCAAAGATTTGGTGGTTGCTCCTAATTTTATCTAGTTCCGCTCACTCGCGGGATGTGAAAGCGTTACTACAAAATTGAGGTATCTTCGGATACCTTTTTTTATGTCGACCCGAAAGATTATTCATATCGATATGGATGCCTTCTACGCATCTGTTGAACAACGCGATCATCCGGAATTGCGCGGCAAACCTATTGCAGTTGGCGGATTGGGTGGTAGGGGAGTGGTGGCAGCCGCTAGCTACGAAGCCCGTGCATTTGGAGTGCGTTCAGCTATGCCCTCTGTTCAGGCCGCCAAAAAGTGTCCCGACCTTATCTTTGTGCGTCCGCGGATGGCCGTCTACAAAGAAGTGTCTACCCATCTGCGGTCTATTTTTCACCGCTATACGGATCTCGTAGAACCGCTGTCGCTCGATGAGGCTTTTCTCGATGTTACGCAGAACAAACAAGGTTTACCGTCTGCCACACTTATCGCAAAGCAAATTCGTGAAGAGATTGCCCATGAGCTCCACTTAACAGCTTCTGCGGGGGTGTCAGTGAATAAATTTCTCGCCAAGGTGGCGTCAGACTTGAATAAGCCGAATGGACTTTCTTTAATTCGACCCGATCAGGTGGATGCCTTTACCGCGCAACTGCCAATCGAAAAGTTTTTTGGCATCGGAAAGGTCACGGCAGAAAAAATGAGCCGAATGAACATTCGTACAGGAGCTGATCTTCGCAATTTTTCACGCCAAGCGCTGGTTCACATGTTCGGTAAGGCCGGGTCATACTACTTTTCTATCTGCAGAGGAATTGATGAACGTGAGGTGCGGCCAGATCGAATCCGCAAATCAGTGGGCGCTGAAAAAACGTATGCTCAAGACCTAGAGTCGTTTGAAAAACAACAAGAGGCGCTCTATATCCTCGCCGAAGAAACATCCTCACGCCTTAAAACCACTGGTTTCAAAGGGAAAACCATCACGATCAAAGTGCGGTACTCGGATTTTACTACCACCACTCGCTCCATTACGTTAGATGAATATACTGACGAGCCAAAACTCATCATTGACTCAGCTCTGAAAAGCTTCTCAGATCATCCGCGCTTGAACAGCATTCGTTTGCTGGGGGTCTCAGTGTCGAATTTAGATATCAAAGAATCAGAAGGGGGGCAGCTAACGCTGGATTTCTGACAGAGCGATGTACCTTTGCGTCATGAAAACGCTCCGGCTTTCGAATGCAGCAACCGACATCCGGCGAGCAGCCGATCTACTCATAAAAGGTGGATTGGTGGCCTTGCCTACTGAAACGGTCTACGGTTTAGCAGCAGATGCACTGAACCCAGAAGCTGCCGCGCGAATCTACGAGGCGAAAGGACGTCCTTCCGATAACCCTCTCATTTTGCATGTTGCAAACGCTCGAATGGCCGATCAGGTGGCCTATACAGACCACCCGTTGTTTGAAGAACTAACGAACGCTTTTTGGCCGGGACCGCTAACCTTGGTGCTGCCAAAAAAGGCAGATGTGCCGCTGGCAACCACTGGCGGATTGAATACGGTAGCGGTGCGCATGCCTGACCACGCCGTCATGCAGCAGGTAATTGCTCTCACAAACAAGCCTTTAGCGGCGCCGAGTGCCAATAGCAGCGGCAAACCCAGTCCAACTTCAGCCCAGCATGTACTGGAAGACTTGGATGGGATAATTGACGCCGTTCTTGATGACGGACCTTGCCGCATAGGGGTTGAAAGCACGGTGGTCGACTTAACCGGCGAGGCTCCTATTATTCTGCGTCCCGGTAGCATCACCGAAGAAATGATTGTGGCAGTTGTGGGTCCATTGCAAGATGTTGCAGGTGAACGAGTCAAGCATTCGCCAGGCACAAGGTACAAGCACTACAGTCCGAAAGCGCATGTAGCCATTGCGAACCCAGAAGCGTCAACGTTCTTTCGTGAACCTTTCGCGTGGATTGGTTCGCATTCTCATCCCAAAGCCGCACGCAGCTTCATTCTGAGTAACGCGCACGAATACGCTCGTGATTTTTACGCGATTTTACGTGAATGCGATCGACTCAATATTCCATACATATACGTAGAGCCGGTTGAAGAGATTGGCGTGGGAAAAGCAGTGATGGATCGCGTTCGACGAGCGGCTGGAATCAGTTAAAGGGATCCAACTCAGACGATACAAAGGCGGCCAGTTCTTGAATATACCGCTCACTGAAGTCGAAACGGATGTTAGCCGCCGCGTAGATGTCGGAAATGGAACGGGTATAACCCAGCTTCAATGCAGCTTTGTAGGCTTCAATAGCTTCTGAGGGGTCTTGCTTGTAGTTGCGCCAAACAGCAATTGCCCCGAGTTGCGCCATGCCGTATTCAATGTAGTAGAATGGCACTTCGAAGATATGGAGCTGACGCTGCCAACGCGAACTTCTTCCCTCTTCTAACCCTGACCAATCAACGATTCCAACCCCAAAGCGTTCTTCCAACTCATTCCATTTGGCTGTTCGTTCGGTACGGGTGTGTGTGGGATGGGTGTAGATCCAGTGTTGGAAAGCATCTACCATCGCAATCCAAGGCAGCATGGTGAGGATATCTTCCAAATGCTCACTCTTGGCGCGTGCGTTATCGTCGGCTTCGGTATAAAACAAATCCCAGTGGTCTAAACTCAAAAGCTCCATGCTCATAGAGGCCAGTTCAGCTACTTCAGAAGGACAACCCTTAAAGGCTGTGAGGGTTAGGTCGTGGGTCAATATGCTGTGCACCGCATGTCCGCCTTCATGCATCATGGTGACCATATCGCGCGGGGTACCTACAGCATTCATGAAAATAAAAGGAACCCCTGATTCATAGAGTGGATAGTTGTATCCTCCGGGAGCTTTACCCGGTTTCGACTCTAAATCGGCGTAGCCAAGATCGTGCATGCGTTGCAAGCACTCTCCAAAATAGGTATCAATACGGCCGAACAATTCAATGCTCTTAGCCATCAGTTCAGCACCATCTTTAAAGGGAGTAAGAGGCGCACGCCCTTGAACGTCGCAAGAAAGATCCCACGGTCTTAGTTGCTCAAATCCCATTGCTTTCTTGCGCTTTTCAACAATGCGTTTGGCAATTGGAACAATGGCGTTGGCTATGCTGTCATGAAAGCGAAAACAATCATCCGACGAATAGTCGAACCGACCCATCGCGGCGAATTTGTAATCACGGAAGTTACTGAATCCTGCATTCAACGCCATCTGGTGTCGTTTCGCTACCATCTGGTCGAACAGCTCGTCCAAAGCTTCTGCGCTTTGCAGTCGGACCTCCTGAATCGCTCTAAAGGCTTCCTCTCTCAATGTCCGGTCAGGACGTTGGAGGAGGGCGCCAGCCTTTTGCATAGTCATCGATTCTCCATCGATCGTAACCAGCATTCCGCCCGTAATCGTTGAATACTGTTGAGCTAGTTCCTGAAGTTCTGTTTGCAACGCAATGTTTTCTTCCCGAAACAGGGCTATATCATTGCGCAATGAGCGAAAGTAGATTCGAAAATCGCCTTGGTCAGCCTGAGAAGCGAAAGGACTATCAACGATTTTTCGATTCAATTGATCCGTTAACGGTGCCAACTGAGGTTGAATTTCGCTTACAAACTTCATGTAGTCGGCCGAGGCCTGTTCATTCGAAGTGTCTATGGTCATCCGAATGTACCGCCAAGCCGCTTCTTCTTCAATTAAAGCTTCTAGTTCGGAAATGTCTAGAAGCCAACGGTTGTATTGCTCAGCTCCATCAATAACACGGTGAAGTAAATCGTGCATGAACGGCTCCAAGTCAGACCATTCATTCATTTCAAATGACGGGTCTACGTAGTTCCGCGAAATGTGGGCTGTGCGTTTAACCATGTTTACTCTTCTGAAGCTTCGCCTTTAGCGGCTTTCTTGCGAGGTGCTTTCTTTGGCTTTACTACTTCAGTACTTACCGCTTTTGCAAGTTCTTCTTCGGCAGTATCTGTTTCAACCAAAAGGCCGGCTGCTAGCAACTGGTTAAACCAGGTGAACAGCTTGCGCAGGTCTGAATCGTATACTCGGTCATGGTCCAAATCTGGGAGTATTTCACCCACAAATGCTCTCAACTCAGCTGGTGATGCAACTTTAGGGTCAAGGGCTGCTTGTCCGTTTGTTTTCTCCTTTATCAATCCGAAAACACGCTCCAATGGCACATCCTCTTCTGTTGTAAAGATGGAAATATCACCAAGGCTGCTAATTTTAGCAGCAGGGTTCACCGGCATTTTTTTGTTGTCGGAAAGCGATTCAACAATAATCTTTGTACCAATTGAGCTCACCAATCGGAATAAGCCCGACTTACCGGAGATGCTTAAAATTTTCTTCAGTTCCATTTTTTATAATCAGTGCGTGCAAAAGTAAGGGTTTGATTTCGTTCCACGTATGTTCACTGCGGGAAAACAGGAATGGAGTGGAGGTATTGTGGCCTTCCTTGTGAAGATGTGTCAATGCAAAAGTGTTCCAATCCGTTGGTTATCAGTATGTAAGGAACTCCAAGAACGAGGTTGTAGCGTGTGGCTTGATCTAAAACTTTTTGGCTGAGTGCCACATCCGGTGCTTTGCACTCGACCAATAAAAAAGGCGATCCCGTGCGGTCATACGCTACAATGTCGGGCCTGCGTTTCATGCCATTTAGCCGCATTTGTCCTTCTACCTGAAGCAATCCGCCCGGATAGCCTAGCTGATCGCGCAAATAGACAAGCATATGCTGTCTCACCCATTCTTCCGGGGTAAGTGCAACCCACTTTTTGCGTACTTCATCAAAAATTTGTGTTTGATCTTCAGTGCGCGTAAGTTTGAAGGCGTAAGCGGGAAGGTTCAGTTCCTTCATCCGTCAAAAGTACACGAAAAGCATCACATGGAATCAAAAAGCGAAATTGTTGCGAACTGGCTGCCGCGCTACACAGGCACTGAGTTAGCGGATTTTGGCCAGTACATCTTATTGACCAACTTCAGTAATTATGTAGTCAAGTTTGCGGAATGGACAGGTGCCAAGATCCAGGGCGAAAACAAATCCATGCCCAATGCCACCCATGATAATGTCACCATCATCAATTTCGGAATGGGATCAGCCAATGCCGCCACCATTATGGACTTGCTTTCGGCTATCAATCCACGGGCGGTGCTATTCCTCGGAAAGTGCGGAGGACTGAAGCGGAAAAATAAAATTGGTGATTTGGTGCTGCCCCTTGCGGGGATAAGAGGTGAAGGGGCATCCAATGACTACTTCCCACCTGAAGTGCCGGCTTTGCCAAGTTTTGCGCTTCAACGCGCGATATCTTCTACGGTTCGCGACAAGAACTGTGATTATTGGACGGGAACGGTTTACACCACCAACCGCAGGGTATGGGAGCACGATGAACAGTTCAAAGAATACTTGCGCCGCATTCGTGCTATGGCCATCGATATGGAAACAGCAACGCTCTTTTCGGTTGGCTTCGCCAATAAAATCCCAACAGGAGCGCTACTGCTGGTAAGCGATCAACCCATGGTGCCAGATGGTGTCAAAACTGAAGCCAGCGATCAGGTGGTGACCCAGAATTTTGTTGATTTGCATTTGCGCATCGGAATAGAAGCGTTAGATGAACTTAAAAACGAAGGACGTTCCATACGTCACCTTCGGTGGGAGTAAATTGTGGCTAAGAAGGAAAAAGGGATATCATTTAGCGAAATAGCGGCGAAAATCAAGTCGAAAGATCTGCCGCCCATCTTGCTATTGCAAGGCAGCGAGCCTTGGTTCATCGACGAACTGGTGGAGTTGGTGGAGGAACACGTGCTTGAGCCTCATGAAAAAGATTTCAACTTAACGGTGCTGTACGGTCGAGATTCCTCATTCGATCAAATTGTTTCTGCCTCTCAACGCTATCCCATGATGGCTGAAAAGCAAGTGGTTATTGTGAAAGAGGCACAAGACCTAGCCGGCTGGAAACGCGAAGCAGACCGCGAGTACTTTTTGAAATACACCGAAAGTCCACAGCAAACCACTCTGCTTGTGCTGGCTCATAAATACGGAGTGGTAGCTTCCAATACACGCATATATAAAGGCATTGAAACGGCTGGTGCCGTTTTCGTTTCTGAACCCATCGAAGGGCCTGCTTTGCTTGAGTGGATTGAGGAATTCGCTGCGGAACACGCCATGAAAATTGCCCCGGAATCTACGCGTCTTTTGGCTGAATACCTCGGCAGCAACCTGTCGAAGCTAACCAATGCCATCAAGAAACTTGAAGTAACGTTGGGCAAAGGAAACACCATTACCAACGATGCCATCGAGCGGTACATCGGTATCTCCAAAGATTATAACATTTTCGAGCTGCAACAGGCCTTGGCAGTGAAAGATGTACTGAAGGCCAACAAGATCATTAACTATTTCGAAGCCAATCCCAAAGAGCACAACATCAACATGGTGACTGCGGTATTGGCAACCTATTTTTTGCGGTTGCTTGCTTATCACGATCTCACGGATAAAAGCCAGCGAAACATCATGTCGGTATTGCGCGTGCCTTTTCCCGCGGTCCCCGAAATTCAAGCAGCAGGTGCCAATTTTCCGCCTGAAAAAGTTGCGCGCGCTTTCGAATTGCTGCGTGAAACAGACCGTAAGGCCAAGGGAATAGATAACGCATCCATCTCAGAAGGAAATTTGTTGCGCGAACTAGTTTTCAATCTCTTGCACTGAACCGTTATCTTTGCGCGCTTATGACCCTGCAAAACGATTTGCTGCTTCGTGCAGCCCGAGGTGAAAAAGTGGAACGCACGCCGGTATGGCTCATGCGTCAGGCTGGAAGAATATTGCCGGAATACCGCGCCGTTCGCGCCAATTTGAAAGGTTTCAAAGAGTTGGTGAAGAATCCCGAGAAAGCCTGTGAAGTCACCATCCAACCTGTTGATATTCTCGGTGTAGACGCCGCCATTATCTTTTCAGATATTCTTGTCGTACCCGAGGCTATGGGTTTGCCTTATGAACTGATTGAGAAAACAGGACCCATCTTCCCCGAAACGATTAAGACAGCCCATGACCTAAAGCGCATACGGGTGGCCGACCCTCAGGAAGATTTGGGATATGTACTTGATGCCATTCGCCTGACCAAAAAAGAACTCAGCGGCCGTGTTCCGTTGATCGGGTTTGCCGGCGCCCCATTTACCATCTTCTGCTACATGGTAGAAGGAAAAGGATCAAAAGAATGGTCGCTCGCACGGCGCATGCTTTGGCAAGAGCCGGCCATGGCACGAACCTTGCTAAGCGCAATAACCGATTCAACCATCGCTTACCTAAAAGCACAAATTGAAGCCGGCGCCGATATGGTGCAGATCTTCGATAGCTGGGCCGGTGTGTTGAGCAAAGAACTGTATCAGGAATTCGCTATGGAAGGTCTACAAAAAATTTGTCAAGCAATAACCGAAGTGCCCATTACCGTTTTCGCGAAAGGCGGTGGCCACTTTTTAGATTTGCTTGCCACTTTGCCTTGCAATACCATTGGATTGGATTGGAACGTAGATCCGCGTCACGCGCGAGATGTAGTAGGTAACTCCAAAACATTGCAGGGAAATCTTGATCCTAGTGTTCTTTATGCCGAAAAAGACGAAATTCGCAAAAGAACAATCGCAATGCTTGATCGCTTTGAAGGTCAGCGACATATTGCTAACTTGGGCCACGGTGTTTACCCTGATACCGACCCTGACCATGTGAAGCTTTTTATTGAAACTGTTAAAGAATACCAACTCAGATAATTATGAATAAATCCTTGCTCCTTGCTCTTTCTCTGGCCATTGCCGCCCCTGCTTTCTCGCAGGATGATGAGCTGAATCTCGTCCCTAACGGAGACTTTGAACAAGCAAATACAAAAACCCTCAAGAATCCGGGCATGCTCCAAGAGCTTTGTGAAGGATGGTATACCGCCACTAAAGCACCGGCCGATTTGTTCGCAGAAGGGGTTAAGTCTGAGAAGGTTGCTGTTCCAGTGAACCAATTTGGTAAGGAAAGTGCCGCATCAGGAAACCTGTATGCAGGTTTTACAGCTTACACCACCGATAAAAAAGCAACGCGTTCGTATCTCGCAGTTCAGCTTTCTCAACCTCTTGAGAAGGATCAGATGTACTGCGTAGAATTCAAAATATCGCTGGCTGATCTGTCGAAATTCGGTGTAAACTACGTGGGCGCTCTCATCTCAGATCGCAAAATCGTTCAACCGAATACAGGTGCCATCATTAAAGATGTAAACGATATCACCATCAAAGATCGCTCGAACAAAGCCATGATCAACATGGATGGCTGGGAAACTGTATGCGGTACCGTTGTAGGTGGCGGTCGTGAACAGTACCTGATCATTGGTTGCTTTGGGGCAGACAAGGATCTGACCATCGAAAAGACCAAAAAGCCGAAAGAAGTAGTAGGAACACCATTCTACAGCGCTTATTATTTTGTTGACGATGTGAAAATCACTGCAGTTGAAGCAAAATCACAGTGTTCGTGCACCCCAGAGGCTGATCGCGCTCCTGACTTGATTTACGGACAAGCTTCTGTTGTGGATGAAAACACACCCGCTGATCAACTTGTGAACATGTCTGCCGTTTACTACGCAGCGTTGAAAAAGAGCTACACCCAAGCCGGACAACAGTCCATCGATCAAGTGATTGATATCCTTAAAAAGAATCCATCATGGAAAGTGGAAGTGGCCGGACACTGTGATAACGATGAATTTGATGAAGCTAAAATCAATACACGTTACCGTGCCCTCGGTGAACAACGGGCCAAAGAAGTGGCTGATTACATGATTGCGAACGGAATTGCCCAAGACAGAATCACCATTGTTTCGAAAGAAAACAATGAGCCGGCAAATACCCGCCCAACGGATATGAGCCGAGCACAAAACCGTCGCGTTACGTTCAAAGTGAAGAAATAAGTTAAACCTACTCAAGAAATCCACCGTAGAATTAAGTAGCTGCGGTGGATTTTTTTTGGCATTTGCTCAATATTTCCATCTTCTAATTGTTATTTCTTCAATGAGATTTTTACTATTCACCTTCGTGTGTTGTCTTACCCCTTTGATTGGCGTATCGCAAAGCCTAGTAAAAAATGGAAGCTTTGAGGAAATGTCGTATTGCCCTACAGATTTCAATACATCCACCCTCAAGGTGGTCAATGGATGGATACAGCCCAATCGCGCAACCCCTGATTACTTCAATGCTTGCTCAAAACAGGCAGGGGTGCCCAAAAACTTTGTGGGTAATCAACAGGCGCTTGATGGTGATGGGTACATCGGACTCGTAACCTTTGCAGGTTCAAAGCGCAATTACCGGGAATACCTCCAGACAAAGCTCACACGCAAACTGGGAGCTGGTGAACAGGTTTGTGTAGAGTTCTGGG
>JBJOIB010000258.1:0-24127 GCA_046047375.1 Bacteroidota bacterium | reverse complement strand
AAATAATTGCAATTCTCATCATTTCCTTGCTTTACGTTTAAATACCAAGCCGGTTACTATTCTTTGCCGAATCGTAGCATAAATTCTACGCGACGGTTCAAACTCCTTCCCTCTTCTGTTTCATTGTCTGCCTTTGGAAAGCGTGAACCGAATCCTTTGGCGATTAACCGGTCTTTCTCTACTCCATTCTGCATCAGATAAGCTACAACCACCGCCGCCCGGTCTTCAGAAAGCTTTTGGTTGTGCTCCTCAGCACCTGTGTTATCTGTATGAGCCGCGATATCTAGAATAAGAAGGCTTTCGATACTCAAAATAGCGGCAATTTCGTTCAGGTTTTCTTTGGACTCCTTGGTCAGGGTGGCACTGTCTTTTTCGAACTGAATATCAGCCAACTGCTGAACTTGATTGGTCAATTCAACTTGTTCTGCCTGTGAGTAATAACTTCCAACTTGAATGGTCGAAACATCAAACTCCTTCATGTTCTCACGTCGAACCAAGGCGTTCACATAACCGCTATCAGCCAGTTCCTTGCGCAATCCATACAGGTTGATCATTTCTTCATCGGCCCCAATGCTGTAGTGAAACAAACTATCTGTGTTGCCAAATCGCTCTGTTATCTCATACTTTACACGTGCGAAAAAATCATCGGTCAATGGCACGCGATCTGTCGACTCATGGAACTCAACAAAGTACAGGGCTGAATCTTTTTCTATCCCAGCATTCGCAACCTGTGTTGAAGAAACTTTTTGCTTATTCAATTGAGCAAGGTTCGACTCAAATGGATCGAACTCGCTGCTAACCACGATTTTCTTAGTTGAACATCGCTTTGGAGCATCAGGATTAGTGGGATCTGCTGAAACACCCACTGTTAAAGTAAGTTCGCCTTCTAAATCAAGCGGCAATTGGATGTCTTTTCCTGTAAATCGACGTCCATCTGAAACGGTCCAAAACCAGAATTTATCTGGAAATCCATTTAATTCTGAGTTGTTTCCTTTTAGATCTGCAACAGCACCAACACCAACGGTATCGGGTGCATCAATTAAGGGTAAACCTGATGGTTCGATGGCAATAAGCAATTCAGATATGGTTCCAAAATGAGCATTGGCAATGGTGTCATACACATTCAACTTCACCTCATACGTTCCCAGACCTGGAAAGCAATGTTCGTTTGAAAGACCTTTCCCGATGGTACCATCCCCGAAATCCCACTCATAACGCAATGGAAGTGTGTCTACCGGTTGAAATTCAGTTTCTTCAATTAAATAGCAGGTGGCAGCCGGCCATGATTCTTCGCATGGACCAAATTCTGGAAATCCAATGGTAAATCGGAATACATCCAGGCCTTGTGCTTGGCGGTCACTGACAACATAACCGGAAGCTTTAGTATCCATATATAGGCTGTAATCGTTGAATTCCGAATTGATAGGCGCATCCAGTTTTACGGGAAATGACCAACCATTCTCTAGCTCAGTCACAAAAAAGATGTCGAAACCTTCGCTACCTGCAATCGAATCAGATGAGAAATAAAGCTTACCATCAGGAGCAAAATTGGGAAACAAATCGCGCCCATTGGTATTTATTTGCTCCATATTTACCGGCTCTAGCCAGCCGTTCTCTATGCGCTCAGATCGGTAAATATCGCTCTTTCCTCTGCCACCTTTTCGGTTGGATACGAAGTACAAATACCGGCCATCCGGACTAAAGGTAGGATGTGTGATATTGAATTCATTGTTCTTAGCGTTGTGTTCAAACGCACGCGGTGTACTCCATCCGCCGGCTAGGCGCTGAGAGAAGAACAAACCTAACACTCCGTGTTCTTTTCGACCATACTCCATGGTTGCAACAAAGCAGAGCTGCGAGCTATCAGGAGAAATGGCCATGGGGCCAAGATGAAATTGCTGGCGGTACGGCAAATTAAATTGCTTTAACCCTTTATCACTCGCTTGAAACCAATGCGTTGGATAATGCCCGATGCGATCAAACTCTGCCACCTGAAGATTTACTCGCCGATCTGAACAAATCAGCAACTGACCTTCTACCATTACGGGTGCGTATTCATCGGCTGCGGTATTCCATGGCATAGGCTCGAAGGTGTAGTCTTGCGACCAACCATGGATGAAACCCAACAAGAGCAATATGACGATGCTGTGTTTCATTAGAAAAATCTTGGATTGGCTACAGGGCGATTGAATATCATATCAAAACGCAAGGTTATTTCATGGCTTCCACGTGTGTATCCGCGTAAAGAAAGACGCTCCATATCATACGAATAGGCCAAACTCATTTGTGGTAAAACCCAAAAACGCAACATACCCACATACGTTTCTGAGCTTCGGGTGCTTAACCCTAGTTCCACACGTTTTTTGTAACACAACAACAAGTTCAAATCAAGTCGAAAATAACCAGAACCATTTGCGCTCAACAACATGGATGGACGCATGGTAAAGTCTTTCGACATTTGAAGATCTAAGCCTGATGTGAAATACGCTTTGGTTTGGTGGAGTCGCAATCTCGCTTCATAATCACCATTTCTGAACTCCTTCGTCAACAAGGAAGGAGTTGACAAACTCGCATAAAATATGTTAGACATGTAATACAGTCCCGCACCGAATTGTGGTGTCATAAAGCGGTCATTGTTGCTAAAAAGAACATCACCCTCTTCGTTCGTTTGAACCTCCAACCAATTGTTCTGCAACTGTTCAACTCCACCTTTAATTCCAAAAAAGAGCTTTCCGGTCGCAACTTTTACATTGTAAGAGGCAATAACGTTGGCAGTCATAGACCTTGTAACTCCAATAGTTTCATTGGTTACCAAAGCTCCGACACCAATTTTTTCTTTTACAACCGGCGAATGAATACTAAATACATTTGTGGTTGGAGCCGCATCGAACCCTGTCCACTGCTGTCTATTGGTTAATGATGTACTCAAAGCACCCAAAGAACCGGCAAAGGCAGGATTTAAAGGCAATCCGTGGTGCATATACTGCGACACCGGGATGTCTTGAGCAGCCGCACCCAGCGATAGTAGCAACGCTATGTAAATACCAACTACTCTCACGACCGTCGAATGATTAAGTAAGACTCTATTGTTCTACCCTCCGCTGTGGTAGCCACCAGAAAATAGGTACCCGCTGGAAGCTCATTTCCGCGAATAGATGTTCCATCCCATGTATTGTCATACGATGGTGCATAGTACATAAGGTTTCCATCGCGGTCAAAAACGCGCAATTGAAGCAATGGGAATAGTTCTATGGCATTGATCTCATAGAAATCATTCACTCCATCACCGTTAGGTGAAAACCCGGTAGGAATTTCAAGCTCAACCACATTTACTTTGAGGTTGACCTGCTCGGCCGGACAAGGAATATTGACCGTATACATTTCAATGATATACTCTCCAGGTATGTTGCCTGTAACCTCTAAAACAGATGGTTCACGCACAACGGTAATTCCCGTCTCAGACCCAGTCATGACAACTACCTCACCTGTACCCGGATTGCTGTATGGAATCTCAATCGTCTGACCAGACAACATGTTAAGGGATTCAACCGAAGTTAGAATCGGGACTGGTGGCTCCACAAAGGTAACCGCCAAGGTATCAGAAGCAAAGCATCCAAATGTTCCAAAGGCGTACATGGAGAAGTTATACGTACCGTATGTATCTGCCTGCAAGGTTGGTGTTAAGGTATAAACACCCAAAATATCGGTGCCTGGAACACTGGTCCATTGAACGTCTGTAGACGTTGATTCGCCTTCTCCGTCTGCAACCAATCCACAAACGGTGATATCTTCACCCACTGATACTTCAGGACGTGAACCAACGGTAAAATTCAGGGTTGAATCCAATAAGCAAATTCCATTCTGCGACACCAGGGTAATGCTATAAGCACCCTCCCCTAAGGTTGCAGGCGACAAAATGTGATCGTCGATTACATTTCCTTCCCAAGAAAACTCGCCATTTGAAGGTAGCAAACTGTTCAAGTCAATATCCTCATCTTCAATGCATAAATGCTCATTCACAAACCAGTTGGGAGCGACTGGTTGGTTGATTTGAATGTTGGTAATGCACTGGGATGTATTGCCAAAGTTATCTTCTGCAACGAAAATCAATTGTGTGAGACCTTGTGGAAAAGCTGTTCCTTGGCTCCAAACCACATCTGGCGAAAGAGTGATGGTTACCTCGCCACAATTATCGGTCGCTGTGGGCCACTCGGGAACCACATTCGGTATGCATGAAACCACATTGGGACCACAAATGATGTCGGGTGCAATGGCATCTATCACATTCAACGCAAAACTGCAAGAAGAGCTGTTTCCAAAGCCATCATGTGCTTCGAATGAAATCGTATACACCCCGGCTGTAAGTTGTTCTCCGACATTTGGTCCTCCGGTTTGGGTCAAGATTACCTCTCCGCAACCTCCCGACAAGAGAGGAAGTGGGAAGTCTGCAATTGCTGAGCACGATTCATCCAATTGAATTTCTACGTCAGCCGGACATTCCATGACGATATCGCTGAAGTAGAAGAAATTGATTGATGAACCACAGAAGGCAGTGTTTCCATTTGCATCAACAGCTGTAATCGTTACCTCTACAACCGATGAGGATATTACCGTGCCTGGGGCAGGAATTTGCGTGAAAACTACTTCGCCGCAACTCGACAAAACTTCAATATCAGAAGTGTAGTCTGGTAAATCAAATGTACATGATGATACGCTGATGTCTTGTGGAAGGTCGCAAGCGATTTCGAGTCCTATTGTTGACTCAAAGCTGTATTCGGTAGAACAAGTTGCAGATAATCCAAACTCGTCGGTTACGGTAAAAATGATGGTCGCACTTCCTGGTGTAATCACCGTTCCCGGAAGTGGATTTTGATCAATGGTGTACGATGTACATTCGGTTACCAAAAGCTGGGAACTTAGATCAGGCACACTCGTTAAGCAGGCTTCGAAAACATCCTGTGTTGATGCCGAACATGCTATCACAGGAGCAATTGAATCGAGCACTGTGACTGTAAAAGCGCAAGTTGCAACGTTGTTGTTGGAGTCAGCAACTGAAATTTGAATCTCGTGTTCACCAATGCCCAACAATGTTTCCGGAAGTGGTATCTGTTCAATAGAAATCACTCCACAAGCATCCGAAGATTCAACCATAGCGGTGAAGTCCTCCAACACATAAACACACTCTGAAGTGATATATCGGATGGTGTCATTCAAGCAATCGAAAACCGGTGCGTTAACATCCAATACTTCAAGGGTTTGTATGCAAGTGTTTTCGTTTCCGAACACGTCGACTACCGTCCATTCTACCGTATGCAACCCTACCGTGAACTCATCATCTCCATTGTAGCTAAGATCATAATCACCGCAAATATTTTCCACCAGCGGTGAAGGTGATGTATAAGGAATGGAACAGGCATTTGCCGGCAATTCCAAAACCACATCATCAGCGCATTGCAAGGCAGGTGTTTGATCGCTCTGCACTTCCAATTCAAAACTGCAAGAGGAGCTATTTCCATTGACATCCGTAACGGTCAGAATAATTTCGTGCAAACCGAGGCCAATTGCTGAACCTGCTGCCGGGTTTTGAAGTACCGAAGCGATACCGCAGTTGTCTGATACTTCCCAATTCAAGGTGTAATCAGGCAACACAAATTGACAATCATCATCTACAAAAACTACTTCATTCGACAAACATGTTTGAGAAGGAGCTTGATTGTCTTCAACTGCTATACTAAACATGCAGACTGCGCTGTTACCTGCGCCATCTGTTACTGTTATGGTCACCTGATGCACGCCGGGATGCAAAATATCCCCTGCGGAAGGTTGCTGCGAATAGCTTGTTATAATGCAATTATCTGAGGAAACGATTTGTGAGTTGAAATCGGGCATTGCATAGCCACAATTCTCATCTACTTCTACCACCTGATCTGTGATGCATGTGATAGCTGGAAGCTCAACATCCACCACAACAACATGCTGTATGCAAGTTGAAGAAAGACCGTTAACATCTGTTACTGTCCAAACTACTTCTGTAGATCCAATTGGGAATAATGTAGGTGCATTGTTGGAAACCTCATCTACCCCGCAATTATCTTCAGTAATCGGGATATCCAATACCACAGCGGATCCGCACATTCCCGGGTCGTTAGCTACTTCAATGTCTGCAGGACAAACAATCGAAGGGAGTTCATTGTCTACTACCGTTACAAAGAAGCTACAGCTAGAAAAATTGCCAGAAGCATCAGTCGCCTGGATAACAACTTCATGGGTTCCAGTTGTTAAACTTACACCTGGAGCTGGGGACTGCGAAATCACCGTTTGCGAACAACCATCGGAAGCACTTACTTCAGCCAGGAAGTTCTCCACTTCGTAAATACAGTTTTGGTCGGCAAAAACTGTGCGGTCAGTCGGACAAACCACGGTGGGTGCATCCTCATCAACAACTTGGATCTGGAAACTACAAGAATGGGTGTTTCCGCTCATATCTTCTGCTGAAAGCAGGATGGTGTGAGTTCCTGATGACAAAATCGTTCCTGCAACCGGTACCTGATTCAAGGTTACTGATTGACAGTCAGAAACCGAAACGACGTCCCAAAAATCAGGGAGGTTGTAAACACAGTTGATTGCCGTTTCTACCCTATCATTCGGACATGTAAATACTGGTTCGCTCACATCTTGAACGAAAACCGAAGTAGAGCAGGTTGCCGAATTGCCTGAATTGTCAACAACGGTCCAAACGACATTTGTTGTTCCTAGCGGAAATACAACAGGAGCATCGTTCGTCACTGAACTAACACCGCAGTTATCTGTAACCACAGGTGCTTCGAGCAAATAGGTGGCATAGCATTCGTTAGAATCTGTTATTGTTGAAGCCGGAGCCGGACAAACTACTGCAGGCAAGGTGTTATCTTCAACAAGCACATCAAATGAGCATGAAGAAATATTGCCCGAAATATCTGTTACTAAAATCGAAACCACATGATTTCCCGGGGTTAACACAGTACCTGGCAGAGGAGATTGCGCTATTGTTACGCTTCCACAATCGTCTGTTGCGTTGATTGTGCTTGTAAAATCTTCCAAGGCATACGAACAAGTTCCGGTGATTACTCTTGAAAGATCGGCTGGACAAACCAAATCAGGGGAATTGGTGTCTTTCACCGACACAATCATTTCGCATGTAGCTGAATTACCATTGGCATCTGTTGCAGTGAAAACTATAGTATGACTACCAACGCCGATTATTGAACCCGGTGAGGGCGATTGAACCAACGAAATTCCCGAGCAGTTGTCATTGGCAGAAACCAAGCCTGTATAGTTGGGAAGTGAAGTTGTGCATCCATTGACAATGAAGAGGGCTTGTTCATTAGGACAGACTATGGAAGGTAGATTCGACTCAGTGACTACTACAAACTGCGAGCAGTTTTGTGAACTACCATCATCTGCCGAAACGGTCCATACAACTTCCGTTGAACCAATAGGAAACACGCTGGGTGCATTGTTGGTCACACTGTAGCCTATACATAAACCAACCGTGCTAGGAGGTGTAAGACTTACCACCGCATTGCAAGACCCCGAAGAAGCTTCAACTGTGATATTAGGTTCACAAACAACCGTCCATCCGCCGAAAGGCGAAACCTCCAAAAGAATGCTGAACGATGTAATATTGCCCGATGCGTCTTCCACATCAAAGAAAATTTCGTGAGTCCCCACGCCCACCTCTTCGCCAGGAGAAGGCGATTGATCAACGGTCCAAGCAGAACAGTTGTCAGAAATGGTTAAAACCGATGCATAAGAAGGCACTTCAAATAAGCAATCAGCATTTGATGTGGCGGTAAGCAAAGATGGATACGACACTAAAGGTGCAGAACCATCTTCAATGTTTAAAGTGAATTGCTCTGTCGAAGTATTTCCTGAAGCATCGGCTACGTTCATGGTTACTAAATACACACCCGCCGAGCGGATAGACCCTGCTGCTGGATTTTGTGTAATGGTAAGAGTCTCGCATGCGTTGGTTGTATTTACCAATGCAGTGAATGAAGGAATGGAGATGCTACAACCAGTAGTGATATTAAGCGACTGATCAGGAATTATTGCCAATGCTGGGGCATGTATGTCTTGAACCGAGACATCGAACGAACACGTTTGGGTATTCCCATCGTCATCGGTTAATAAAATATCGATCGTATAGAGTCCAGGGCCTAACAAGGTTCCCGGAGCGGGTGATTGAGTCAGTGTTGTGCTATTGCAATAGCCTGAAACAGCTGTCAATTCAGTATAATCCGGCAATACAAAATCGCACGCATCAGGGGTGAGTTGAACCAACTGATCTCCCGGACAAGTCATGGTGGCGTTACCAGACTGGACGATTAAATTGAATGAGCATTCATTGGTATTGCCAGCATCGTCTATGGCTGCTATAGAAACCACATAAGTTCCATTAGACAGGTCATTTCCAATACCTGGTGTCTGTGTTAAGGTTACATTCCCGCAATTGTCTGACGCTGCTACCAACGGTCTAAAGTCTTCAATTTTATAGTCGCACCCAATCACAGTGTACCGTGTTTGAGTTGATGGACAAACCAAAGAAGGAGGAGTTCCATCTGCAACTTCAATTTGAAACTGGCAGCTTGAGAGCGTCAACCCTGCAACTTGTGCCTCAACGGTAATGGTATGGTCTCCTAGACCCACAATGGTTCCAGCTGCAGGAGATTGCACAAATTCAACGGCGCAAGCACCAGCAATGATCACTTCACCTGTATAGTCAGGCAATACGAACTCGCAAGAGGCATCGGCAAATACATATTTATCTGCAGGGCAAGCTAGCGATACCGATACACCCGTAGCTGATTGGATTACATTTGAATTGGCAGAACCACAACCCGCATAGGTTGTTACAATGCGATAAAAACCTGGACTTGGATTCTCGATGAGCATTGGATTCTGGGTAACTGGCGCAATGGTTGTCCACCCAAATCCCAATAAAGAATACTGCACCACCCGTTGTTCTTCCAGCAGGTTGTGATAGATCACTAAAGGTTCACCGGCGCAAGGGCTTAAATTGGGACTGCTGATAATTCCACCAGCAGGCGAAATGCAACAAGTAGGTGCATTTGCAGATGAGTAGCTTACTAAACCGGCAAAGGCATTGTCTCCGTCTTGCACATCTGAATCCAGAAGCAATTCGAGGCCTCGCCCGGATTCGCCGCAAAACGCTACTCGTCCGTCACCGGCTGTGGTCAAGCCAAAAATGCGGTCTTTGTCGTCTCCAGTAAAAAATTTTCCCCACTGTAAATTTCCATCCGGATCGCACGCAAATAGAACCGCTTCTTCTGAATCGCCGCTGTAGGCGGGAAGACCGGGCAATTGCAAGCCTAACTTCACAAAACCTCCACAAATGATATTACCTCGTGCATCAACGTCTATAGAGGTGATCACATCGTCTTTTACTCCTCCAGTAGATGGCACTTGTAGAACCCATTCAGTACTCCCTGTATTAACATTTAAGCGGGATAAAAACATTCTTTCCTGCGGAGTTCCTCCTGTGGCATACCCGCCAGGAAAGGTCGTGCTATTAGCAAAATCTATGGCACCGCCTAAATACACCCCTGAACAATCGGCAGCAAGTCCGAATCCCTGTGGCATTTGGTTTACGCCGGAAGTTGTCTGAATCCAATTGAGGGTTCCGATATCCGTCAAGGATGCAACAAAAATGCGGTATCCATTATCGATAGGAAAAAGTATAGCGCCCGCGCTGTTGTCAGCAGAAGCTACAATTGAAAAATTATTGGAGTCGTACACACCCGTTAAAAACACCTGACCGTTGTGAAGGGCCATTTTTGGACGCAAGATTTCAACTTCACTAGCATCAACGCTTGATCCAGCCGCTCCGAAAGAAGCTGTCCACATTACGTTGTTTTGATAAGACCTTTGTTGAACCTGGTACTGTGTATCTGCAGGGGTAGAAAACTGAACAGAGCTGAAGGTTTGATTCCGGTACTGGAACAACAAGTGGATACTGGTGGCATTGCATTCGATATCTGCGATCATAGCGGATGAGGGTGTAGGATACGATTCCCCACCCATGAGCTGCCCGTTTGCATTAAACTTTGCTAAAAAGGGCTGACCAGGATTTCCGGAAATTACTTGCCCGAAGTTGACAGGCAGAGTTTGTGTTATTCCACTCACATATCCCCCAACATACACCAACCCGTTAGCACCAACGGCAACGGTCAGTGCCTGGTCGTTATTGGAGCTTCCGATAACTTGAATCCACTCCAATTCACCATCCTCAGAGAGGCGAGCTACAAAAGCATCGGTGCCACCTACTGATTGCAGGTTCAGCGGAAAATCTTCGTTGGTTGATGATGTGAAGGTATACGCTTCAGATAGAAGTCCTTCAAAATACCCCACCACATAAAAACAATGCTGTGAAGGGTCTCTGGCAATATCCAGAGCCACTTCACGGCCATTGTTGTCGGTAGTAAACATCCAATCAGTTGTTTGTCCAAACGAAGAAACAACCGAAAGAAAACTACAAACGAATAAAAACTGTCGCAGGGTGTGAGACATCATGGTTTTGTTTTGCAGAATAGGGTGAAAACTGCGCAACGCAACCATGTACGCAAACAAAAATGAAAGGTTACACTTATTACTCCATTGAGAAAAACTGTAGGCTTCCGGCTACAATAATATCATCCTTTTGAAGGCTAGCAGAAGATACACCCGTCCACTCACCTTGTTCGGTCACAACTTTAACTCGAATGCGTTCAAAGCCATTGCTCCCATCCTTTTCTGAGCGTTTCACCAACACAAATGGTTCTTGCGGGTCTCCTGCGATCGCATCAGAGGGGACTGCTAAGACCTAATTGATTCTAGCTATTTGAACATAATTGAAGATCACATTAGATCAGACCTCCATAACCCCGAGAATGACAGTTTCATGTCAATTGATTGATGGCCATTTTCATCTATCTTCGCCTCCAAAGTCTCAGCTCCTATGTCCATCGAATTCAACGCGGAATACCTTGTAGCAATAGTGCTGGTGATTGTCATCGCCATTTTCACCAACCGGTCTATTTTGTGGATGATCAATCAACAGTTGGCTCGTGTCGACCGTGACGCTCCGGAGGTGACCGATATCAAGTTCCTTAAGAACACCGTTCGCTTTGTAGTTGCCATAATTGCTATTACAGCCATCATCCTGATCATTCCCAAATTGCGCACCCTAGCCGTAACATTGTTCGCAGGTGCCGGTTTGATGGTAGCAATCATTGGTTTTGCAGCTCAACAGGCAATCGGAAACATCATCAGCGGAATATTCATAGTTCTTTCCAAACCCTTTCGCGTTGGCGACTTGATCAATGTGGGAAACGAATTCAGAGGACGTGTTACGGATATTACTCTGCGTCATGTCATCATTCGCGATTTCCAGAACAAGCGCATCATCATTCCGAATAGCGTTATTAGCGGGTCGGCCATCACCAATGATTCGATCTTCGACCAAAAAATCTGTCGATTCATTGAAGTAGGCGTGAGTTACGATTCTGATATCGACCTTGCCATGCGCCTTTTGCGCGATGAATGCATGAAACACCCGCTTCTAATCGACAATCGAACTCCCGAAGAAATTACCCGAGAAGAACCGATTGTTGAAATTCGGGTCATTGAATTGGGAGAGTATGCGATTAAACTCAGAGCATGGGCATGGACTGAGAATCCGGAAGATGCGTATATTCTGCATACAGATATCAATTACGCCATTAAAAAACGTTTTGACGAGGCTGGCATTTCGATCCCATATCCACATCGCACAATCGTGATGAAAGATGCCACCGGTAACCCCTCTATTCAAAAATCATGAGAACACCCCTTTTGTATACAATATTGTCATTGGCTTTAGTCGCTTGTCAGCAGAAGGTCGAACACCCAGGTGCACTTGACATTCAGGGACATCGCGGGACACGTGGAACCATGCCTGAGAATACCATTCCCGGATTTATTCAAGCTTTAATGGATGGTGCAACAACCCTCGAAATGGATGTAGTAATGACCGGCGACGGAGAAATCATAGTCAGCCACGAGCCATGGTTCAATCCGAAAATCTGCACCGACACGGCAGGACAGCCTTTTATGGAGCGTGTATCCGTATTGGCGGTCGACATGAATTACATTCGGAAATGCGACTGCGGTTCATTGAGCCATCCTGATTTCCCTGAACAACACCCCTACCCGGCTTCGAAGCCCGCTTTATGGGAGGTGTTAGCGGTCACAGAAAAAATGCAAACCCGTGATTCTGTTCCGGCACACTACAACATCGAAATCAAATACGAAGATTCCCCCCTCTTTCCTGAACGAAGCCTGCTAGTAGACCGGGTATTAATGGAAGTGCAGAAAGCTGGAATTGCAGACCGCACCACCATTCAGTCATTTGACCCAACCGTATTGGAGCTCGTCCATCGCGCAGACACTGCGCAAAAAATATCGCTGCTGCTCGAAGAATTTACTTCTGTGAAGGAGGCGCTGGCCCTTCTTTCATTCAGACCATTTGCCGTGAGTCCAGAATACAACGGTGTTACAGCAGAAAAAGTAGCACAGCTTCATGACATGAATATCATGTGCCTACCATGGACGGTCAATGACCCCGGCGATATGCGCAGAATGATGGATATGCAAGTTGATGGCATCATAACCGACTTTCCTGGCACCTTGTACTCGTTTGTCCATCCCACAACTGGTGGATCGACTAATTGATTACCAGCACTTTCTGACTCACACGTGCTCCATTCGGCTGAACAAAGGAGATAAGGTAAACACCAGGATCAATCGTGCGTGTATCAATAAACGACTGTTCGAGAAATCCGCGATCCAGTAATTGTCGACCTTGACTATCAGCTAGCGACACTGCTGTTCCTTCGCGCAAAGGCACGTGCAGGCGATCACCTTGCACAACCGGATTTGGATAGCAGAAGACCGTTTCGGGAGTGTTATCATCACCCCTGTTCACGGGAGTGCAGTTTCCCCAGCTAACTTCGAAGTGGGTGTCGAGAAACTCCAATATAACGCTCGTGAATGCTTCTGCAAAAGCTTGGCGATTCACTTCTGAGTTGCGAATACCATCGTAGTTAAGTTCCATTTGTACCCCGTTAACGGTATTGCCGGGGGCGTAACAGGTATGGTTCGCAGTAATATAACCACCGCTGAAGTAATTCGATGAGGTGCCTGGAAACGGAATTTGCTGACTTGGTACTGAAGGATATCCGTTGTTTGCCAACAACGTTCCAAAAGCTGATTCTCCTCTCAAGAGTTGAGCGTGCGACATGTTATTTGGATTGTTGGCGGCTAAATCGCCGATGGAGCTATACCCCATATAGAGGGGGGTGTTGAGCGTTTCGTCAGATAGTTCCAATTCATCATCATATAGCAAGTATCCCAGCTCTATGCGTTGAATCGGGTTTCCATGTCCGTGTAGATCCACAAAAAACAGTTGATCTTGTTCAGCATTCGCGGCAGCGGTTTGCGCCATTTCTACAAAGGCGTGGAACTCCGTCCATGCTGTAGCGGCATCTTGGTTTCCGCAGGCTCCGTCGTTAAGGTTGCGATTGCAATCGAGCTTTCGTCTGGCGAGGTGACAGATGATAATATGCGGATAGCAGCCAGTGGTTTGAAACAGTTGTTCACGGATCGCCGCGGCGGTTTCAACAGTAAAAGCATCAGTGGCATAGACCGGATTGTTGCAAGTGCGGTCGGGGATAAACTCTGGCTCAAGATCACCACCGTGTGGAACAGAAATAACAATAGGAAGCGTGCCAACTTGGTATTCTATAAAATTGTTGGTACCGAATACGGATTCTTGGGAAGAAGCGGGGATGCTCGCAAAGGAGAGCATAATGGTGATGAAAAAATAGCGCATAAATGAGACCAATGTGAGGAGTACCAAAATAAAAAAAAGGTCGCAAGCGACCTTTTTGAGCATTCAACTATTTTGGTTAAGGGCGATGGTTAGTCGCATTCGGTCTACGAATTTAACACTTTCCTCGATAGTTTTAACATTTTTATCTATTTTTTTGGATGCATGCATACTACTTAAGGATAAGAAAGTCGCTTGTGATGGACTGTATGAGGGAAGCTAAAGTGGGGACCGCTCGCCACATCAAACATATAACACTGTTTATAAACATGTTATGATTGGAGTCAGACGGTAAAATCGGTCGGAAAATTCAGGGGTACAAGAGCTGCGGCAGGATCGGCCATCATCGCCCTGTTTAATTTTGATTGCGAGCACTTAAGAAAACCACAAAACATCGCGATAAGCAGAATAAATGCTTGTCTTTGGGCTCTTCGTAAAATCTGTTGCAGGCGTGTTTATTTGCTTCGCGCTAATCCGCGCATACTCTCCCCTGCTGAAGCTCATCCCCTTCACCACTGTTAAATAAATGCCGAATGTGACGAAATGCACAAACTTCCGCGATCTTCGTTGTACCTTTGTGCCACTAATCCGCCCCGCTTAACACTATTGGGGACAAACACGGAAAAAAATGCAAGTACAAGATCAAAACACCGTACGCGTTCATTACAAAGGAACCTTGAACAACGGTGAAGTATTCGATTCCAGCGAAGGTCGTGAGCCTCTGGAATTTACCGTTGGCGCCGGAATGGTAATTCCTGGCTTTGAAAACGGTGTGATGGGCATGGCTGTTGGCGATGCTAAAACGCTTAACATCCCATGTGATGAGGCATACGGACAGGCCGATGACAGGCTTATCCAGCGTGTTGGCATGGACCAACTACCTCCTGATATGGATGTTTTTGAAGGTATGATGTTAGCCTCTACGCTACCGAACGGACAGCAAATTCCGGTTCGCGTAGACGCTGTAGCTGAAGACCACATTATTGTGAATGCTAACCACCCATTGGCTGGAAAAGACCTCACATTCGAAATCACCTTGGTGGAAATCATTGGCTAATCGCTCGAAAACCGATTGGAACAAGGGGAGCTCACGCTCCCTTTTTTATGTACTTTCTTATCTTTGAAGTATAATGGAATGGCTGAAAGGAACGGATATCTACCTCATTGACCAGTTGCTGAAGGGCACTTACGACCACTGTAAAGACGTACTCGATGTTGGTTGCGGTACGGGGAGAAACCTTCGCTTCCTCGCCTCAAAGGGCGCTATCGTGTCTGGAATCGACAGAAATGCAGAAACCGTGCTTTTGGCCGAAAAAACCATCCGTGAAATACCCGAGGCTCGTCTTGGCTCGTTTTTATGCACCGAAGCTGATCAACTACCTTTCGAAAGCGAATCATTTGATCTAGTCATCTGCAATGCCCTGCTCCATTTTTCAGCCTCTGAAAATCACTTCATGAAAATCCTCAAGGAGTGCTTTCGTGTGCTTCGTCCGGGCGGTTATTTTTTCGCACGAACCGCCAGCGACATCGGCATTGAACCGCTTGTTCGAAAAACAGAAGGTGAACGTACCTTTATACTCCCAGACGGTTCAACCCGTTTTTTGGTGAACCTCGAATTCCTCTTGAAGGCAGAACTCGAAGTGAATGCCATCTCTCACGAGCCCATTAAAACCACCAACGTGCAAAACACCCGTTGCATGACCACGTGGTGCCTTATCAAAACCTGATTCAACTGAACTTTTTTCATCGCCATAGGTTAAACTGTCATGGCGAATTACCTCATCATAGGCGGATCATCCGGTATAGGACAATCAACAGCACAGCAGCTCTCACAACTTGGACATAACGTTTGGGCAAGTTACAATCAGCACGTCAAGACATCGAATGGGAACATTCAGTACTTCCCATGGAATCACGCCGACGTGCCCGATTTATCCGAACTTCCGGAACAACTAGATGGCTTGGTGTATTGTCCGGGAACCATCCTTCTCAAACCCTTTCACCGCATATCAGACGAGCAGTTCATGGATGATTACCGCGTTCAAACCATTGGAGCCATCAAATGGATTCAAGCGGTACTTCCACACTTGAAAAGAAGCCAACAAGCATCTATTGTACTTTACTCAACCCTTGCCGTTCAGACAGGCTTGCCTTTCCATGCTCTGGTATCGGCTTCAAAGGGATCCATTGAAGGACTTACACGCGCGTTGGCAGCGGAGTTTTCACCTTCCATTCGGGTCAACGCCATCGCTCCCTCCCTTACCGATACACCGTTAGCCGCGGGGTTATTGAACTCTCCGGAAAAACGCCAAGCCAATGCGCAACGCCACCCACTCAAGCGATTGGGAACAACCGAAGACATGGCCGAAATGACCGTTTTCCTTCTCGAAAAAGCGAGTTGGATGACCGGACAAGTTCTTCACCTCGATGGGGGGCTTTCGAACTTGAAGGTGTGATCCTTAGTCATGGGCAAAACGTCGGTCAACGTTGTCTGGTTGAAACGCGATCTTCGTATTTCAGACCATGCTCCTTTTGAAGCGGCTTCTCAATCAGGACTGCCATCGATTGCATTTACTCTTTTCGAGCCATCGTTGACCAAAGCTCCCGATTGTTCTGAACGTCATCTGCGTTTCATAGCCAAATCGGTAGAGCAGATGAACCAACAGCTTTCACTACAAAATGCACATCATCGGGTTCAACTTTGGAACCATGAAATATTGGATGCACTGAATGAAATCAGTCGACACTATCGCATCATTCACATCTTCAGCCACAGGGAAAGTGGAACCCTTCGAACATGGAAAAGGGACAAAGAAGTGGCAACATGGTGTGATCAAAATGGTGTGTCTTGGGTAGAATTTCAAAAAGATGGAGTATTGCGAGGTGTTCGCGATCGCACAGGATGGGATCAACAGTGGTATTCGTATATGAACCGCCCACTGCTCGCACCAACATTCAACCATCCCTCTGCAGATACCGGCTGTATTGAACTGAACCCACCCAACATCGCCGCTGTTTGCGGCAAAGAAGAACAAAAAGCAGGTAGCATTGATGCCTGGAAATACTTGCATTCATTTCTCCACGATCGGGGAAAAAACTATCATCGCTTTATCTCAAAGCCACAGCAGAGTCGCACTACCTGCGGACGCATCTCTCCACACCTCGCATGGGGAAATCTGAGTGTTCGAGAAGTAGTTCAAACCACTTTGCAACACCCAAACTACCGCAGCAATAAACGGGCGTTCGATGCATTTCTGACCCGCGTGAAATGGCGCGATCACTTTATTCAAAAATTCGAAATGGAATGCCGTTATGAAAATGAGCACATCAATCGCGGATACAAAAACATAAACTACAACTTTAATAAAGACCATATAACACACTGGGAAACAGGATATACAGGCTATCCGCTTATTGACGCTTGTATGCGTTGTTTACACGCAACTGGGTGGATTAACTTTCGGATGCGCGCCATGCTTGTTTCTTTTTTTTGCCACCACCTGTTTCATGACTGGAGGCATGGTGTGTATCATTTGGCTCGACTTTTCACTGACTATGAACCGGGAATCCATTACCCCCAATTTCAAATGCAAGCGGGCACCACAGGGGTGAATACTGTGCGTATTTACAATCCCGTAAAACAATCCTATGATCAGGATCCTGAGGGTGATTTCATACGGAGGTGGGTACCTGAACTGGCTATGCTTCAAGCGCCCGACATTCATGAGCCCTGGAAAATTAGTCCGCTCATGGCCGAAATGATCGGATTTACACCTGGAATAACCTATCCTTCACCCATTGTAGATCCGGAAACCGCGACAGAACAAGCGCGAGATGTACTGTACAGCATCCGAAAAGAGCAGGAAGTGGTTCGCGAAGGAGAACGCATATTGAAAACACATACTCGCGCTAGGAACAAACGTTCATGATTATTATCTTGGGCTGAAATACCTGTATGATGCGTCTCCTACCTACTGCTGCCTTTCTCGTTATAACTTTGATCACAAACGCTCAAGGTTATACCAGCTATTTTACTGGAAATACCGTAGATGAGATTACAGAACCCATGGGAGGTATTTGTTTGATGGGAGGTGCCACAGAAAGCGATGCTGCCATGCAGTGGTTTCTTGAGCGCGCCAACGGTGGTGATGTGCTTGTTTTGCGCGCCAGCGGCTCCGATGGATACAACGATTACTTTTACTCCGAGCTTGGTGTAACTGTAAATTCTGTTGAAACCATTGTTTTCACAAATGCATCAGCCTCCTCGAACGAATATGTACATGAGCGAATACAGCAAGCAGAAGCAATTTGGTTCGCCGGGGGTGACCAATGGAATTACATCTCTTATTGGCGCGGCACAGAGGTAGCAGCTTTAATCAATGAAGCCATCAACACACGAAATATTGTAATTGGAGGCACCAGCGCTGGCATGGCCATTTTAGGAGAGTATTACTTTTCAGCCGAAAATGGCACCATTACCTCTGATGAGGCGATAGAAAATCCCTATCATCCCGATGCAACCGTTGATGGCACACCATTTCTTTCGATAGGATTATTGCAACATACAATTACCGACACGCATTATGACAATCCAGACCGACGTGGACGTCACATTGCCTTTTTAGCCCGAATGTTAACAGATGCTGCTATTGTACCCAGAGGCATTGCCTGTGAAGAGTACACTGCTATTTGCGTAGATGAAACCGGATGGAGTCGTGTTTTTGGAGAATATCCAGATTACGACGATTTCGCCTATTTCATTCAGCCCAATTGCGCTCTGTCTGACTACACGCCTGAAGCCTGCAATGCGAACGAACCTTTAGAATGGAATAAGAACAGTCAGGCGTTGAATGTTTATGGCGTTCCAGGCACCATTGACGGGCTCTACGGATTCGACTTATCCGATTGGTTGATGGGCAATGGAGGCACCTGGTTGCATTGGTCTATTTCCAATCAAAATGTCAATCAAATTCTTGCACTTCCTCCTGATTGCTCTGTTGGAATAGACGAAGATTCTGCCCTTGCGACAGTTTTCCCCAACCCAACCGCCGATGTATTAAACATCGAAACACTTGAGATACCTGAATTAGTGCTTTGCTACGATTTGAGCGGAAATCTGGTGCTGAGTTGGTCAAAACAACAGCAAGTGGATGTTCGATCCCTACCTGCCGGCCTTTATCTATTATCTATAACAACTGCCGCAAAGACAGCTCACACCCATTTTATGAAGTACTAGGTTACTGGAAGTCATCGTTGACCACAGTAAGTTGATACGCATGGAACCAGATTGATGGGGCCTTCTTTTGGTGTTCGCTTTCGATCGCCCAAGCATCCATGGCAAAAACATCTTTCTTGAGGGTATCGGAACCGTTGGTGACAATCATAGATGCTACATCAAACAGCGGTTCTTGTGGTTCTTCTATCCCCCCTCGCAAGGAGCTCACCATTACTACTTTTGTTTTACCGGGATAAACGGTATAATCAGTAGCCGTCGAATCCCAATTAGACACGATAGAAACATGCAGAGTATCTGCAGTCAGATTGCGAACAGATCGCTCATAATCCGTCCCTCCTTCACACGAAGTGAGCATTCCAACAACTGCACTTCCGAACAAAACCAAATAGAACTTCATGGATGATATTTTCAATATTGACCACCAAGTTAAAAAAAGGTTGCACGTTAGAGTTTAATTTCCCACATCCCGCGTATTTGATTCACGCCATATCCTGTAGCTAGGTCGGCAGGGTAGTGCTTTTCAATGGCCTTAATAGTTTCCATTTTCACCTCCTTACCTACACTTCCATGGCATTGGAGGCACATTTCATTGGTTTCAATAGGATAATAAACATACGTTTCCCCATTTTCACTAACAACCATTGGTTGAGGTTCTTCTCCGGCGGCTAAGGCATTTTTATACTGTTCAAGAATTGTCCTTTGTTGTTCAGATGCAGCGTTATGTTGATTACGAGGCTTATCACTCACCCGACGAATAGAGGCACCCAGTGCTAAAGACATGCTGTCAGTGATCTGGATAGCCCGCGTATTGCAAAAATCGATAGCCCCAACCGTACCTCGCTCCTTAATAGCTCCAAGGAGGTTTTTACCTAATACCGCTTTGGTTTGCAAAGCAAGTTCTTTTCCCCGCGCACCAGCATCTTTTGGGACGTTTGAAGCGTACTTACTCACTTCGCCAGGTAGCACCGTCGATTCCCAAGATGCATCCGTTAATTGAGCACTTTGGAGGTAAGCTGCTGCTGCTTCTATATCTGTTCGAGGTAAGCCGGGATTCGGCATGATTCCGAATTTACTAACAGACTCTTTCAAAAGTGCTCTGTCGTCAGAGGGATTAACGGCATAATCGGCAACGGCGTGAATGAATCCTTTTTCTCCATAAGTGTGGAGATACGCTGCGCGAATTTCAGCAAACGTAGGCGCTAATGGAGTGGATTTGGGCTCCACCCAAGCATGGCATGAAGTGCACGTTGTTTGAAGCGTTGTAAAGCCCTGTTGCAAAAGCTTATCGTCTATCTGTATTTCAGAACGAAAAGAATCGATTGTAGGTGATTCAGATCCGCCGCAAGCGGCTAAGAAGACCGTTACTATGAATAAAACCGAAGCCTGAGATTTCATATCCGTATTGTATTTATCGCGAAGGTACGCTTCAATTTTTGCCATATCTGTGCGCAACGTCACTCAAAGTATGTTTTCATCTACATGCTCTTTTCCTCTTATTTCATGTTAAATTTTGTCTGTTGACGGTTTATTAACACACTCAAAACCAATAGATCACACACTATAGACCCTCAATCTAGAGACCTTGCAAAGAAAATATCAGTTTCCGTACTTTTTATAGACCCTACAGACCGATTTTGAGTTTGATTTTGAGTCAATGTTAAATCTGAACGCATTTCCATTCCAATAGCAATTTCTTAATACCCCTCTTTCATTTGACAGGGAACTTAGCGGTGTTTTCTGAATCATTTTTCGTCTAACCAAAATCAAACTAAATGAAGCATCTCACATTTCTAATCAGCTTGCTGACAGTCGCATTCACGACGCATGTTAGTGCGCAAGACATGTTGATTACCGCCATTTTCGATGGCCCCCTTTCTGGTGGAACTCCAAAAGGAGTAGAACTCTATGTTATCAGCGACATCCCTGACCTTTCCATTTACGGGCTTGGATCTGCCACCAACGGAGGTGCTTCAAGCGGCGTGGATTACACGTTTCCAGCTGATGCAGCTACCGCGGGGTCTTATATTTACGTTACAGCTAACTCTGCTCAATTTACCACATTCTTTGGACTTACTGCTACATATACTAGCACCGCCCTCAACGTCAATGGAGATGATGTCATAGAGTTGTTTTTGAATGGTAATGTCATTGATGTTTATGGTGTTGTTGGCGTTGATGGAACTGGCACCGCATGGGATTACGAAGATAGCTGGGCATACCGCGTAAGTGGCACTTCAGCCTCTACAAGCTGGAATGCTGCTTCTTGGACCGTTGCCGGCACCAATGTTTATGACGGAACTACAACCAACGCTGGAGCCAACCCTTCTATGCCCATCGGGACATACACTCCAACTGCTGGAACACCTGGATGCACTAACATTTTGGCGTGTAACTACGACAGCGCTGCAACCGTTGACAATGGTACATGTATTTTAATTGGAGATGTTTGTGACGATGCAAATGCCAATACCGTAAATGATGTGATCCAATCGGATTGTTCTTGCGCTGGAGAAACATCTATTCCTGGCTGCACCGATGAAAATGCTTGTAATTACAATGTCTTAGCGACAGTTGACGATGACTCTTGTGATTTTTCGTGCGTTGGCTGTATGGATAATACTGCCTGCAACTATGACGCAAACGCAACGATTTCTGGCACATGTATCTTTGTTGGAGCAACTTGTGACGATAACAACGCGCAAACGCAGAATGACGTTATTCAATCAGATTGTTCTTGTTCAGGTGAGCTTGTCGTACCTGGTTGTACAGACTCACAAGCATGTAACTATGATTCCAACGCCAATTTGAACGACAACTCATGCGATTACACTTGTTTGGGTTGCACCAATTCGGCTGCATGCAATTACAGCTCAACTGCTACAATCGATAACGGAACATGCATACTGATCGGAGATGTTTGTGACGATGCGAATGCTTTCACACAGAATGATGTTATCCAGTCTGATTGTACTTGTGCGGGAACACTGCAGACACCTACCAACAGCTTGATCATTACCGCCGTATTCGATGGTCCATTATCAGGGGGAATTCCTAAAGGAGTTGAATTGTATGCCCTTGCGGATATCACCGATTTGAGCACTTTCGGTATTGGATCTGCAAGCAATGGCGGCGGCACTGATGGAATAGAATTCACTTTCCCTGCTGTTTCATTGACAGCAGGCAGCTATATTTTCGTTACTTCAGATGCCACAAGCGCACAAGTTTTCTTCGAAAGCAGCGCTACAAACTTCAATGCTGGCGGCGCTATGGGTATTAACGGAGACGACGCCATTGAGTTGTTCGAATTCGGCCAAGTCATTGACACTTTCGGTGAGATTAATGTTCTTGGCACGGGCACTGCTTGGGAGTATCTTGATGGATGGGCTGTGAGAAACTGCAACGTTCCTGCCTCTGGTGCTGTGTTTACCGTTTCTGATTGGACTTTCAGCGGAATCAACGTATTTGATGGTGTTACAACCGTAAATAGCGCGGGAGCAACTCCAATGCCAGTAGCTGCTTATCAAACAACATGTCCTTCTGTCATTCCAGGATGTACCAACAACACAGCCTGTAATTACAATGCGAATGCAACGGAAGATGATGGGTCATGCATCCTTCCAGGTGCAGCCTGCAATGATAACAACGCCTTTACTGTAAATGACCTAATTGACGCCACTTGTGCTTGCGTGGGTACTCCTGTGACCTTGTGTAGCCCAATTGTTTGGACTAGTGTTGATGTAGCGCTTTCTACCGGTACAACAGGTGGCACATTCGTTGAAAACAATGGTGTTTACACTGTGAATGGATATTGCGGTAGCGGATGCGCTCAGCCTGTGGAAACTTGGTTGGTAAGCAACGGTTTCGACTTCTCAACAGCAACTAGCACCCAGTTTTTACTTGACTTGACAGAATCATTCGGGGTTACCGACCTAGAATTGCTCTACGCTACTGAATTCGATGGTACACCTGCCAATTCCACTTGGTATCCAATAAGCACTTTCACTACTTCTACAGATGCTTCAATTGACTTATCGGTTGTTATTGGAGAACCTACCATCTTCCTAGGTTTCAGATACATGGATGATGGAGCAGATGGTTACAGTTCATGGAGCATCTTGCAAAATGGTTTTGCTGGAGATTGTCCGACAAACATCACAGTATATGATTGTCCTACTTTGAACGCCAACTTCGGCTCACCATGTGACGACTTAAACACACTCACAACAAACGATGTTATACAAACTGATTGTACTTGCGCGGGCACTCCTTTTACTCTGAACAATGCCTTGGTGATCACAGCTATTTTCGACGGTCCACTTTCAGGTGGCACACCGAAAGGAATTGAGCTTTATGCCACACAAAACATTGCGGATTTGAGTATTTATGGTGTTGGATCTGCATCCAACGGTGGTGGATCTCAGGGGCTTGAGTTCAGCTTTCCTGCAGATGCAGTTACAGCAGGATCGTTTATTTACGTAACTTCAGATGCCACGTCAATCAACACTTTCCTCGGAACCACCGTTACCAATTATAACGCAGGCAGCGTGGTTTCTATCAACGGCGACGATGCCATCGAATTGTTTGAAAACGGAATCTTGATAGATGCTGTTGGTGATGTGAATGTTGACGGTTCAGGAACTCCTTGGGATCATTTAGATGGTTGGGGCGTGCGTAATTGCGGTACAGGTCCAGATGGGGCCTTTGTAATTGAAAACTGGACTTTCAGTGGTATCAACGCTTTAGACGATGCCACACCAACCAATGCTGATGGTACCACACCTCTTCCGGTTGCAACGTACACACCAACATGTACAAATGGCTGCACAAATGCCTTGGCTTGTAACTACAACGCAGCAGCAACTTCAGATGACGGATCATGTATTGTTCCTGTTGAGAATTGCTCCATCTGTAATGCCACAAATGACGGTCTTGTAATTGTAGATTCAGATAACGATGGTATTTGCGATGCTGACGAAGTTGCCGGT
>JBJOIB010000257.1:0-2648 GCA_046047375.1 Bacteroidota bacterium | reverse complement strand
TTTCAATGAACGCACATGAGTCAATATTAGCGAGATCGATTACATTCACCCCTCCGGTTTGCTGGTCTGGTAAAAGCTCAAACGGATCAGAAGCGTCACGAATGAGCACCTTCATCCAGGGAGGAGTTTGAAAAATGCCATTCCCCATTGAATACGCTTGTGAAAACAACTCTGTCATGCCATATTCCGAATGAACATGCTCAACACCAAAACCAGCCGTTAGCCTTTGGTGCAATTCAGCGCGAATAATCTCCTTCCTTTTTCCTTTCATGCCTCCGGTCTCCATCAAAATCAGCTCTGGAAAATCCAAGGAGTAGAAATCGAGGAAGTCGAGAAGAGCGAAAGAAACACCCCAGAGTATCGTGGGTATTTTTTCACGTTTTGCCCGCAACAAGGTAGCATGTAATTCTTCGTGGTTATGGAGAAAAAAGCCCGATTCTTCGAAGTCTGACAATTCCACAAGGCGATTGATCATGGCCACCAAAGAGGCGTTTTTTCTTTCCAGGTAACCTGGGAGCAGAGCTAAATGAAGGTATTGATTTGGATGCGAAAAGAACTGTTTGAATGACGACATAAAACTCCATTCATACAGCGCAAAATCTTTTATAAAGTGCTTCGATGCAATTCCTCCAGTGCTGCTGCTTTCAAAGAATAGATCGTTTTCTTGGCTTTCGAAGCAGGCCACACGGTGCGTCTTAAAAAAGCCAATAGGAAGGGCGGGGATTTGGTCGTAACTTTGTAATGAAACAGGATATCTACCAGTAAGTTGGAGATAGTTTGAATAGACTTCGCAATGTTCAGCCTGATAATAAAATAATTCAATCGCCAGTGCGTTGAAGTCGTGTTCATGCTGAATACGCTGAAGTCGTGTGATTAATTCATTCCTATTCATTTGCATCGAATATGAAAACAAAGGTAAAGATGAGAGTGGTACTATTCGTAGGAATCAGTTCAGTGTTGCTCGCGAGTTGCTTAAAAACCGAAGAATTCCCCAATGAGCCTGTGATTGAATTTAAGGCTTTCGACGTTTCAGGAAGTGGCGCCGTTTTAACGTTGAGTTTCACAGACGGAGATGGAAACTTTGGTTTACGTGGGAACGATACCCTCTATCCGTTTTGTTATGACACATGCGATTACTACTACAACTTGTTTTTAGAATATGAAGAGTTACAAGATGGGGAATGGACCACAATTACCCTGGATCCTGACCTAGGACAAATTCCCTTTTACTATCGCGTTCCATGGGCACAGCCCTCAGGTCAAAGTCCTACTCAGGATGGTGAAATTAATGTAGACATGCCTACGTACTTTTTAACTACACCGTATGATACATTCCGGTTTTCGGCTACCATTGTCGACCGTTCACTCAATTTTTCGAATACAGTGAAAACCGACGTTAAAGTAAAGCCCGATTGATTGGGTTCATTTGGTCACCAATCCTTCAGATACATTAATGATGTAATCAGCGATTTCTTCCATGGAGGTAAACATATCGCTGTAGAAAAGTCCACTTTCAAGGGAATACCTTCCTTTTTCGGCATCCTTTAAATGCTTGGTTCGAAGCTCATTCCGCAAAGCATTTATAGCCTGTTCCTTTTCCCTTGCCTTATCAATTTTCACTGATTCATCTGATTCTTCCAGATTTTCAATCATCGTGTACAAAGCTTCATCGAGCAGGAGCGACATTCGTTTAAGGTTCTGTCTTTGTTTCGGAACGAAGTAAACCTTTTTCTCGTTTTTGCTTTCTAGGTTCATTGCAACCTGATAGAAAATGTCACCTATACGCTCCAGGTCTTTAGACGCTTGCATCAATCCTCTCACCCTCAGAGAGGTAGAAGGAGACATCTCCTCTTTCGTAAGTTCTGTGAGGTACGTGGTGATTTCCTTATCGAACTTGTCGGTAACAACTTCATTTGCTTTGATCTCATCGAGAATGATTGAACGTTCCAATGGATCCGTTTCATCGAGCAGTTTGCTCACGAGTTGATTCATTTTCAATGGAATGCGTGCAAATCGAGAAACTTCCTTATACACTTCAAAAATGGCCAATTCGGGGGTGTTCAAAACAGCGCTTCCGATGTACTCCAAACGGAAGTCGCTCTTACTTCCACTTCTGGAAACCAGATGCTCACTTAGTTTGATGAGGAAATTGCTCAATCCTACGAATACCAGCATATTCGCGATGTTAAAGGAGGTATGAAACAGTGCTAAAAACAGCTTTTCATATTGACTCCCAGTGGTGTTTGCTAATCCAGACAGAAAGGGGTGAAAAACAGCATCCAATCCATCTTTGAACAATGGAAGTAAAGGAAGCATCCAAAGGGCGCCCAACAGGTTTAACAAAAAGTGAACTCTTGCTGCTTGCTTTGCCTGCTTATTGGCGATGATCGCAGCTATGTTAGCTGTAATGGTTGTGCCTATATTCTCTCCCAATACCATGGCCAAAGCCAATTCCAGCGGTAGCAATCCACTCGACAATAGAGTAATCGTAAAAGCGATTGCTGCACTTGATGATTGAACAATCAAGGTTATTACTGTGCCCGTTACTACAAACAGAATGATGGATAAAAACCCATTGTCCATGTAGTTGTTCAGGAAATCGATCGCTTCCGGGTGTTCCTTCAAATTGGGAACCGCCTGTTGCAATG
>JBJOIB010000256.1:0-4198 GCA_046047375.1 Bacteroidota bacterium | reverse complement strand
AATTTCGAGATTTTTAGATCGAAACAAGCGTTTTCCGTAAGACAAGTTGTACTCGCGCACCCATGAAAACCCAATGCGTGTGTTGTTAAGCAAGTCAGCGAATTTGAGCGCATTTTCAGGTTTCACCAATCCTTCAGTGACCAAATTGAGGGAATCAGCAGATAGATTTCCTGTATTTGGGATGGTGTCTCCGGTAGAGAGCACGAGAAGATCGAAGTAAGACGATGTGTAGCCGAGGAACACAAGTTCAGACAATTGATTTCCCAGGGCTGTGCTCATATTGATCCGGTCTCTGACAACGAAGGAGAGACCTCCCCATTTTTCGTTATTATATGCCACTCCCGTGGCGATGGTGTTCAAACTGATAGAAGTTTCCTTTTCAGCCAATTGGTCAGCAAAGTTGGTTCGCTCTGCTTGACTGAGCTTATCGAACTCCCGACCAAATGCAATTTTGCGAAGCTCATCTTTGGTCAAATACTCGGAAAACATCGAGGCGGCACCTTCAATAAATCCGAAGGCAATCCTTTTACCCTCGTATTCAGGTGTTAGATTGAGGTTAGCGGGATTGATACCCACGCAATGGTAGTCTGTAACAAAGGGTGTTGCCGCTCCCCTTCCGGTGGCTGAAAAAACACCGATTTCTGTTTGAGCACTGACAGAATAAGCGCCAAGAGCCAAAGCAGCTAGAAGAATCTTTTTCATAGTGTTGAGCTTATAATGGAAAGATAAGAAGTTGCCCAACATGCAGGTGAATGTTGTGCATGAGTTTAACAACAAAGCACCGTTCATCGACCGAGTGAGGTCAATTGAAAAATGCGGGTAGTTGTTCTTTGTACAAAAAGGTGTTCTGTGGCGATTCGAATGGTCGGTACAGGTAATACACCTCATTTCCATGCACTTTGATGCGCTCTGGGTATTTCCAACCTATGGATATTGAAGGGCCGAGCTCTCCTGTGTTTAAATCAATCTCGTAAAGCCACACTTTTCCATTTTTTTCCATTACAGCATAGGCTTTCTTTCCAACTTGGTCGAAGAGAACAAGTTCATCCCAACTTTTCGAAAGCGGGGCTTTACTGTATGTTAGATCTACTGAGAAGCTCAAACCGTAAGTGTGGCTATACACCTCGAGTTGATGATCGACATGGTTGAAAAGATAAATGGAAGAATCTGAGGTGAAAACCGGGCAGTAAAGCGGTTTGTAATAGATGCCTTCGGTGAAGCCGGTCATGTAGGCTGCCACAATTTCTTTGTCTATACCTGTTTTGCGTTCGTATCGAAAGGCTTCGAGTTTTCCTCGTGTCGACATAAATTTAAACTCCGAACGAAACTGTTCCATCAACTCCCGATCTTCAACATGTGCGAAGTAGCGCGCGAGTGAATCGTGCTGATTGAAGGCGAATACGTCAAAGGCGGGGTATTGCTCATGGAAGGTTGTGCCAATGAGATCAGGAGTTAGAATGCCAACAACAGGACGAATATTGTTGACGAAGGTTTGGTTGTCGACGGGCTGCAAATAAAACATATCTTCCGAAACCAAGATGTGATAGTACCCATCGCGCGTTTCAAGATAGGATTGTCCCCCAGCGCCTTGAATCAACGATGCACATGTATGATTTACAGCATGTTGGTTGGTGATGTTTCCTTTTTGATCGAGCCAAATTAGTTTACAACCTTCGAAGAGTTCTTTGCCTTGTTCATGCTCTTTTTTGATCCTTTTGCGATGCTCGTAGGATAAAATCAACAGTCCGTCACTCAGTGGTAAAAAGTCTGCTACATGGCGCTCTGTATGTCCGTAAACAGTATCCGGTCCTGTTACTATGGTTGCTTGTTCGAGGAAGGTTGTTTTTTTCCGCAGCAGCAGTTCAATGTTCACCGAACTTTCGGAGGCTTTCAAAAGTAGCGTGGTATCACCGTATTGAAGGTGCGAAATGGTGATTGAATTGATTATACCGGATGTTTTCAGTTCAATCTTTCCGCCTTTATCGGTCACACCTCCCACATTTTGTGGAGCCGCGGTTACTGATGCGTTGGAGATGGGTTGTTGGGTAGTAGCATCTTTCAGGCTCACAAAAAGTTTGGTTTGAGCCGAGCTTGGAATGGCAGCAACAAAGAAGAACAGTATGGTGAAAAAGATCTTCATACATCACCGATGCGAAAAAGGGAGATATTCCATATAATATACGAAAATCTCCCTTTAAAAACAAGTTTATTTAAGTGTAGTCCAGAGGTATAGCACTAGACGTAGAAATTCCACTGATTTGCATCTGAAGTTCGCCCTCTCCGAATGTCGATGAGCGTCTGGGCCATTTTTGGAGCGAATGTCCAGGTGTCGTAAGATGGCAACTCGATGTCTTCGTTCTCAAATCCAATAGAGCGAATCGGGGCAATGGTTGCCGCTGTTCCCGCACCAAAAGCTTCTTTCAAACGATTTTCTTTGATGGCTTTGTATATTTCTTCTACGCTCACCTTTCTTTCTTCCACCGTCATTCCCCACTCGCGCGCAACAGTAAGCACTGAGTCGCGGGTAATTCCAGACAAAATGGTATCGCTTAAAGCAGGAGTAATCAGTTTACCATCTATGATGAACATAATGTTCATGGTTCCTGATTCCTCAATGTATTTGTGTTCAGCGGCATCGGTCCATACAAGCTGGTGATACCCTTGTTGCTGAGCGAGTTTAGCAGGGTACAAAGCGCCGGCGTAATTGCCAGCAGCTTTAGCAAATCCGGTTCCGCCGCGCACCGAACGAGCGAAGTGGGTTTCCACTTTCACACGAACATCGCCTGCGTAGTATTTTCCAACCGGACAAGTGAAGATGATGAATTTGTAGGTTTCAGCAGGCTTTACTCCCACGTATTCGTCGGTTCCGAACATAACAGGACGGATATACAATGACGACTCCATCGATTGTGGAACCCACTGGTCATCAAGCTTTATGAGCTGGCGAAGCGCTTCTAAGAACGTATCCGGGTCTACTTGTGGCATGCACATTCTTTCGGCCGACTTGTTGAAACGCTCAACGTTTCTTTGCGGACGAAAAATCGATACTCTGCCGTCTTCGTTGCGAAAGGCTTTAATTCCTTCGAAAATAGATTGTCCATAGTGAATCACGGAAGTGGCCGGATTCATAGACAAATTTTGGAATGGAACGATGGTGCCACGTTGCCATGCACCGTCAACATAATCCATTACAAACATGTGGTCAGAGAAAACTCTTCCGAATGGAAGGTCGTCAAAATTGACTTGTGTGATGCGCGAAACATCGCATCGTTGAATATCAAACATAGAATCTTTTACAAGCATCTTCCTTTCATTTAGGCATGATGGAGGGACTATTCCCTCGAAGCGCTACGAAATTAAGCATACCTCGAAGGACTCACAAGGGGTTAAAGCAAAATAGATGTTAACCAATCTCTTGTCTGAGCGGTGAAAAAAGAAATTTATTGGGACTAACTAGCTGAGTTTTTACGGCATACATGACTATGGCAGCAGTGTTGTTGACCCCCAATTTTTGCATAATATTTTTTCGATGGGTGTTAACCGTATGCGTGCTCAAGAACAATTTATCGGCTATTTGTACATTGGTATAACCTTCGGCAATAAGCGTAATCACTTCGAGCTCACGTTGTGAAATGTTGATCGGTTCGCACGAATACTCCCGCATTTCGATATCGGAAAGGTTGATGGCTTCGCTGCGAATGGACTCAAGTATTTGTCCGCAGAAGAACTTCTCACCTCGCCCGGTATCTTTAACAGAATCAACGATTTCGTGCAGATCACAATCTTTTTTGATATAACTATCAACCCCTGCACGTAAGGCGTTGACAATGGTGATGCCTGATTGTTCAGTTGTAATGGCTACGATGCCGGTTGAAGGAAAAAGTGCCTTCACTCGTGAAACTGTATCAACGTTGAAACCCGCAGCCAGAAAATCAATCAACACCACCTGGGGATGGAAGCTGTGAAGAAGCTCGAAAAGAGCATCTTCGTTTACGGCTTCGCCTATTACGGAGATTTGCTCATCCTGATGAAAGATGGCATTCAATCCACACCTTACAATGACATTGCTGTCGGCTATAACCAGGTTGAGCTTCTCCATTTATTTAAACTTATTCCAAATAACCAAGGTAAGCGGGGAGATGTTTGAAAACAAACGGATTTATTCACAAAGCGGATCAGAATAAAAAAAAAGGGGCCC
>JBJOIB010000255.1:0-21219 GCA_046047375.1 Bacteroidota bacterium | reverse complement strand
AACGATAACGGAATTAAAAAAAAGCGAAACCGAAGCGAAATTGGGAGTGGGGTTTGAGGTGGGGGAATTGAGGGGTGGTGTGGGATGCAGAGGGATGAAGGTTGTGGCTTTGGTACGAATATAAAATTCTTCCCGAGCTCCGTAAACTAGCTCTTGACAAGCTTTTCCTAAGTCCCGAACTTTGCACCGTGCCGGTTTGGAAGGCGGGGGCGGGCGGGCCCCGCGAGGGGCTCCAAAATCATGATCCCTCTCTGAATAGCACAACCACCCCGAAAAAAGCGCGAAAAGAAGGGTAACCGATTAACGTTAGACAACTCGCTAAAAAATCAACGTTACTGAACTACACTGTCGAAACGTCTAAAGCACAGATATTTAGTGTGTTACTGAAAATTACGTAGAATAGAATTCATCGACAGGGACATAAAAATGACTGCTGACAAAACACTGTGGCCAACAATACACCGTTGCCATTCAGTCTTCAAAACCTAGAGAAGCGCAACAATAAATTCGCTAACACCACACCAAGTAGTCGCTGTGATTCAAAGAACATAACCTTATTAAACCCACCCGCTTCGTTTGCGAGCATTTCACTACCTTTACCCATCATTCTGTATGCTATGTCCCGTAAAACTGTGTTAACTTCATTGCTGCTGGTTGTTGTGTGTGTCTCGTTCGCTTCATGCGCAGCGACACGAAGAAAAAACCGTTGTAACACGTGCCCAACCTGGAAAGATAACGTTGAGCTTGCGCGCTAAACCTTCACTCCATTTCATTCTATCACACTACCTGCCTCCTGAGGCTTTGGATTACTGTGTGCACCTCATTGAATCAAGTGGTGTGGGCTTTAAAATCAGTCGTGAGCGAAGGACCAAGTGGGGAGATTACCGTTTTGGAAAAACAGTACATCCTCGAATTACCGTAAACGCAAATCTCCCCAAAGAAGCCTTTCTGCTGACGTTTTTGCACGAATATGCGCATCACATGGTGCATGTGTCGCATGGCAACAAAGCCTTGCCGCATGGTTACGAATGGAAGCGAGCTTTCCAAGAGGTCGCCAAACCAATGCTCACATCGCCACCTTTCAGTGCTGCGATTTTACCTATTCTTCAGAGGCATATGAACAACCCTTCCGCTTCGGCAACGGCAGACCCAGCGCTTTTTGCTTATTTCTCGGGCATCATGCATCCGCCGGGTGAGGCGATAGAAATGTTAAGCATTGGTGATTTATTCTCATTTCGAGGTATCACTTACAAACGTGGAGTTGTAGTTCGGACGCGCATCAAAGCACTAAACATCTCGAACAACCGATGGTACCTGTTTCGAACCGGTGTGCGGGTGGAGCGCGTAATTTTGTAACTTTGCGCCGCCAAAGCGGGACGGTCTCGCCGAGGCTTCATCAACACATCTGTCAGCATTGAAAACGCGTGTTTCAAACATGGCTGAAAACCTCGTGGGGTCTGAGATTATCAAACTCGCAGGAGAAATTAAGGCCTTGCAAGCCCAGGGGCGCACTATCCACAACTTTACAATTGGCGATTTCGATCCCGCTATCTTCCCAATTCCAGATGAGTTGGAAGAAGCAATTGTGGATGCTTATCGTGAGAAACACACCAACTATCCTGCAGCCAATGGGATGGCAGGACTCAGAAAAGAATTGGCCAGATTCATTCTTGAACGCCAAGGATTAGAATATAGCCCAGAAGCTTTCTTAGTGGCTGGTGGTGCTCGTCCACTCATTCATGCTGTTTTTCAAGCTGTTGTGAATCCTAACGATAAGGTGCTTTTCCCGGTCCCAAGCTGGAACAACAACCACTACACACACTTGGCACACGCCGAGCAGATTATGGTCGAAACCAGTCCGGAAACGAACTTCATGCCTGTCCTAGAGCAATTGCAACCGCATCTTGCTACCGCTCGATTGGTCGCTTTGTGTTCTCCTCTCAACCCAACCGGAACTGTTTTTGGAGCCAACGAACTGAGAGCTATCTCACAAGCTGTGCTGGATGAAAACGTTCGTCGTGGCCCTGAAAATCCGCTTTATATCATGTTTGATCAGATATACTGGACACTTTGCTACGGTGAAACCCAGCACGTTGATCCTGTGAGCCTCATTCCTGCCATGCGCCCTTACACCATCTTCATCGATGGTCTTTCTAAATCGTTCGCTGCAACCGGTGTGCGCGTTGGATGGGCTTTCGGTCCTGATCATGTTATCGATAAAATGAAAAGTATCCTCGGACATATCGGCGCATGGGCGCCAAAAGCCGAGCAAATGGCCGCTGAGACTTATCTCAAAAACGACGCTGCTGTCGACAAGTACCTTGGATGGATCAAAAGTGAGTTGAGTGATCGTCTTGATCGATTCTACAAAGGCTTCAATGGCATGAAACAAGCAGGATACCCGGTGGATGTAGTTGCTCCCCAAGGAGCACTTTACCTCACCGTTCAGTTTCCAATTGTTGGCTACACCACCTCGAAAGGTGAGAAAATCGCTCACCCACGCGATGTAGCCGCCTTCTTGCTGAACGAAGCAGATCTCGCGTTGGTGCCTTTTTATGCTTTCGGTGCGTCTGCCGACGCCACTTGGTTTAGACTTTCGGTGGGAACATGTGCATCCGATAGTATAGATGGCGTTTTTGCCTCTATTCGCCGCGCACTCGATGGTTTAACGCACGCCTGATATGTCTGATCAAATCCGCAACAACAACTTCGGAATCATCATGGCAGGCGGCGTCGGAAGCCGATTCTGGCCTATGAGCAGAAGTGGAAACCCGAAGCAGTTTCACGACATACTTGGAATTGGCCGCACGCTGATTCAAATGACGTTCGACCGACTCTCTAAGTTGATCCCTACAGATCAGATTTTCGTTGTTACGAATGCTAAATACAAGCAAACCGTACTCGATCAACTGCCTGAATTGACAGATAGTCAGGTGCTTACGGAACCTTTCATGCGAAACACTGCACCGTGCATAGCATACGCGAATTTTAGAGTGGCCAACATCAATCCTGATGCGCGATTGGTCGTTGCACCAGCAGATCACCTCATCCTAAAAGAAGATGTGTTTACGGAATGCTTGGAATTGGCCCTTGAAACAACCTCTTCCTCCAACAGTCTCGTTACCCTTGGTATAAAACCGAGCAGGCCGGATACCGGATACGGGTACATCCAATTCGAAGAAGATAATTCTGATGTTCCCGTTAAAAAAGTGCGCACCTTCACCGAGAAACCTGATTTAGAACTTGCAAAGCGATTCTTAGATTCGGGCGACTTCTATTGGAATTCAGGAATATTCATTTGGAGCCTTAATAACATTCAACGGGCATTTGAAGAACATCTGAACGATATGTTCAAGCTGTTTCAATCGCAGGCTGAAGTATTTGGTACAGACCGAGAAAATGAAGTCGTTGAACGAATCTATGCCGAATGTGACAACATTTCAATCGACTATGGTATCATGGAAAAAGCCCGAAATGTGCAAGTAGTTTTGGGTGATTTTGGATGGAGTGATCTCGGAACTTGGGGGTCGCTATACACACATTTAAAGCACGATGATCAAGGCAATGGGGTGGTAGGCAAGCTCAAGTCTTATCAATCTGTAAACAACGTAGTATATGCACCCTCCAAAAAGCTCGTTGTGCTTCAAGGACTGAATGAGTTCATCGTTGTTGATACCGATGACGTGCTCGTTATCTGCAAAAAGGCGGATGAGCAGAAAATTAAAAGCATTGTAAACGACCTCAAAGTGGATGGCGGAGAGAACTTCGTCTAACCACTGCGTTATGTCATAAAAAAAGGCCCAGAATCTGGGCCTTTTTCGTTCGGTTAATCTATCTCTTTACAATTCTTCTCACAATCTTTTCATTGCCTGCTTCCACTTGAAGCAGATAAGCTCCGGATGAAAATGTGGATATATCAATGAGGTGGGCGTACTCACCCTTTTTCATTTGTCGCACATTTAAAAGCGATTTTCCCGATAGATCTGTTATCTGCACCGAAACCTCCTGGTTAAGAGGTTGTGAAAAATAAACCCAGATTTCTCCAGTTGTTGGATTTGGATAAACATCTAGCGACTGATCCAATTCAGATACGTTCTCACATATCTCTACAAATACAATTTGAGCGGTACCATGAACACAGCCGTTTTCGTCGGTGTAGATATATTTTACTTCCAGCGGACCTATGCCAGCAGTTGAAGGTGTAAATTGATTATTCGAGATTCCAAGCCCATTAAAAACACCTCCTGAGGGAACACCAAGCAGGTTATACGTGTTCAGGTCGTTTTGACAATAGGTATCGCTTGACAACCCTAAGATGCTCAATTCAACATCCGGAAAAACCACAATGCCAACGGATGCTGTAGAAGAACAGCCCTGCTCAGTTGTCCCAATTACCTCATAAACCGTTGTTTCTGTTGGAGTTACCACATGCGTAGGTTGTGAAGATAAATCATTGTTCCAAGAATATGAATCAGCACCAGAAGCTGTCAGGGTGTAAGACTCCCCGTAACACAAACTGGCTCCTTCTGTGAGTGTTAACTCAGGCAGTGGATGCACATAGACCCAAACAGTGTCGAAATTATTGCACCCATATTCATCTAAAACTTCTACCACATAAGATGAATCCACTAACGGTGAAACCAAAATACTCGCCTCTTCACTCAGATCCAGGTTCCAATAGTAAGCACTTCCACCGGTTGCAGTAAGGGTTACAGATTCACCTATGCAGATGTCTTGGTCTGCTCCAGCATCAGCTGTTGGGGGATCAAGAACATAAACAGTAACTTCATCTGCGTTGGTACATCCATTTGCCGCAGTGGTAACCAAATGATACGTTGTTGTTTGCGTTGGAGACACTGTCACCTGAAGTCCCTCACCTGAAAACTCTGTCCATTCCGCATTTCCTTCCACAGAAGCTGACAAAACAGCCGTGCCACCTCCACATAAAAAGGCGTCTTCTCCGGCATAGGCTGCTGGTACCACTAGCACTTCAACAGTCACTTCGGCGCTGCTTTCACAGTTAAATTCATTCGTCAAGGTTACCTCATAGGTAGTTGTTTCCAGCGGATTCACTTCAACCATCGGATTGGTTCCAAGGTCAAGGTTCCAACTAAAGTCTCCCTCACCAGTTGCCTCAAGAGTTGTTGGCAGGTCATTCGCGCAAATTGACACATCTGGAGACACCGTTAATGTCGGGGATGGATCAACTTGAATATCAAATGAGGTAGAACTAGAACCCAGCACATTTGTAACGGTAAGCGTAATGGTTTTGGTTCCCGGACTGGTGTAATACACTTCCTGAGGGCCGCCCGTGGCTGAGGAAGCGGGCACTGCTCCTGAACCGAAATTCCAGCTGTACGAAATGGAAGTTCCTGCTGCGGTTTCAGAGTAAGTTACTGACTCTCCCTGACATATAACTGGTTGTGGACTTTCTGCAGCGGCAACCGGGGATTCAAGCGGCTCATAATCGAATCCAACAGAAGCAATAAAACAAGGATCCGAATAGAAGCTACAACCCACGCCACCTGGACATGAGTCAGAGATGTAAGCTTTGAAGAGGACATCGCCTCCATTGGCATTTACAGCTTCATTCCAAATCGCTGCTGGAATTGAATAAGTATGAGTTACCCATGAACATCCATGTCCACTATCATTTACCGAAAACAGGTCTTCCCAACCTGAACTTTGGTATATATCCACATAAATGACTCCTGAGTTGCTACTTCCCCAAGGTCCACAATAGAGCCACTGCATGCTAATAACCACTGGTGAGGCCACGAGAGGGGCGTCTTCAAAGAACCACTGTTTGGAATTGTAAGCCTGGCAAATTGAGCCTGATGTTGCCGAATAATTTTGAGCAAACAACCCGAGGCTCAGTATGAGAGTGAGCGCAGTTAAAAATGTTTTCATAGTTGAATAGTTGTTGAACAAAGAAACGAAATAAAAAACACATCACGCTGATAAGGCGAAAACCCTTGATTCCATGTCTAGAATTGCACAAGGTCCTTTGGTATGTTTCGGTGCAATAAAAAAAGGCTGTTGTGTTACCAACAGCCTTCATATCAAGTACAAAATGTAGCTTTAACCAATCATTTTACGCGGATCAACACACTCATCGTACTCCGCCTCGGTTACGTAGCCCAGAGCAAGAGCTGCCTGCTTCAATGTAGTGCCTTCAACATGTGCCTTATTGGCGATTTCAGCTGCTTTGTAATAGCCGATTTTGGTGTTCAGTGCTGTCACCAACATCAAAGAGTTGTTGACCAACTCGTTGATTCGTACGTAATTCGGCTCTATTCCTTGTGCGCAATGTTCGTCAAACGAAACACACGCATCACCCAACAATCGCGCAGATTGAAGAATATTAGCAGCCATCATCGGCTTGAAAACATTGAGTTCATAGTGCCCTTGTGTCCCACCAACGGTGATCGCCACATCGTTACCCATAACCTGCGCACACACCATGGTCATGGCCTCAGCCTGCGTTGGATTCACCTTTCCGGGCATGATGCTCGATCCTGGCTCGTTGGCCGGAATAATCAATTCTCCGATACCGCTGCGAGGACCGCTAGCCATCATTCGGATATCATTGGCAATTTTGTTTAAGCTAACAGCCAATTGCTTCAGTGCCCCGTGGGTTTCTACAATTCCGTCATGAGCAGCCAGTGCTTCAAATTTATTGGGAGCAGTAACAAATGGCAATCCTGTAAACTCAGCAATATACTTGGCAACGGTTTCTGAATATCCCTTAGGGGTGTTGATGCCTGTACCTACAGCTGTTCCACCAAGAGCCATTTCGCCCAAGTGCGCAAGGGTGTTGCGAACCGCCTTCATCCCGTAATCGAGCTGTGCCACATACCCACTGAACTCTTGGCCGAGCGTAAGAGGGGTAGCATCCATAAGGTGTGTACGGCCAATTTTTACCACATCAGTAAACGCTTCACTTTTTGCATGTAGGGTATTGCGGAGTTGCTGAACCCCCGGCAATGTTACCTCAACAACTTTTTTGTACGCCGCAATATGCATCGCAGTTGGATACGTATCGTTTGATGACTGCGATTTGTTCACGTCATCATTCGGATGAACCGGCTTAGTACCCTCACCAAGAACACCCCCATTTAACACATGAGCACGGTTAGCAATAACCTCGTTCACATTCATGTTGCTTTGGGTTCCTGATCCCGTCTGCCAAATCACAAGCGGAAACTGGTCATGTAGCTTTCCGGCTAGTATTTCGTCGCAAACAGCTCCGATGAGATCACGCTTTGCAGGCTCCAGAACACCCAATTCGCAGTTGGCATAGGCCGCCGCCTTTTTCAAGTAAGCAAAGGCTTCAATGATTTCAACCGGCATCGAACCCGAAGGACCGATTTTAAAATTGTTGCGTGAACGCTCTGTTTGCGCTCCCCAATATTTGTCGGCAGGAACTTGAACTTCGCCGAGCGTGTCTTTTTCGATTCTGTATGACATGATAGCAGGATTTACAAAATTTCAAGGATTTTTTCAATTGGTCTACCCACGGCAACGCGGTCGCCATGGAGTAAAACCGGTCTTTCCAGCAGTTCAGGGTATTTTAACAGCAAGCGGATAGCTCTTTTTTGAGTGAGCTTTTTGTCGCCCATTGATTCAATGTATTTAGCCTCTTTGGTACGCACAAGAAGGTCTACATCTTTGCCGTTGGCAAGAACAATTTGCTCTATTTCAGCTTCTGAAAGAACATCTTTTAGATAAAGCCGCACTGAAAAATCCAGTCCTTTCTCCGTCAGCAATGCCAATCCATTTCGACTGGTGCTGCATTTAGGGTTGTGCAGCAATACAGGTTTAGATGTCATCTACTTCTATTTTGGCACCGCTTCCTTCAGCCATCAGGAAAGCCTTGAGCATATCGTCAATTTCTCCATCCATGATGGCATCAACGTTCGATGTCTCGTAACCGCTGCGTAAGTCTTTCACCAACTTATACGGCTGCATAACATAGGAGCGAATCTGTGATCCCCATTCGATTTTCTTCTTGCCCGCTTCTATTTCTGCTTTCGCTTCATTGCGTTTTGCCAACTCTGCTTCGTACAATTGCGACCTCAACAATTGAAGTGCTTTCTCTTTGTTTTGAAGCTGGGAGCGGGTTTCCGTGTTGTCAATGATGATGCCCGTCGGTTTGTGGCGCAAACGTACTCCGGTTTCTACCTTGTTCACGTTCTGACCTCCTGCTCCTCCTGATCGGAAGGTTTCCCAGGTGATATCTGACGGGTTGACATCCACTTCTATGGAGTCATCCACCAACGGGTAAACATAAACAGATACGAAAGAGGTATGACGGCGTGCATTGGAGTCGAAAGGTGAAATGCGCACCAAACGATGCACACCATTCTCTCCCTTTAACATTCCAAAGGCAAATTCTCCATCAAATTCGAGTGTGACTTGTTTGATACCGGCCACATCTCCTTCCTGCAAATCAAGCTCAGAAACCTTGTGGCCGCTCTTTTCACCCCACATGATGTACATGCGCATCAACATAGATGCCCAGTCACAACTTTCAGTACCACCAGCACCAGATGTGATTTGCATGACCGCACTCAACGCATCTTCTTCACTTGAAAGCATGTTCTTAAATTCAAGCTCTTCAATGGCAGTTTCAGCCTGTTTGTACTGATTTGAAACCTCTTCTTCGGTGTACTCGCCTTCTTTGTAGAATTCATACATCACCTGAAGGTCTTCAGCGAGCTTGCTGCATTCATTGAAACTCTCGGTCCACATTTTCTTGGCCCGAATGCGTTTCATAATCTGTTCAGCCTTTTTAGCGTCGTTCCAGAAATTAGGGTCTAACGTATACTTTTCATCTTCTTCGATCTCCATTAACTTTCGATCGACGTCAAAGATACCCCCTCAACGCAACCAGGCGCTTAAACAACTCATTTACGTGTTCAATTGTAATCATGGCGCAAAGGTAATTCAAATTGATCGCTCGACGGCGAAAACGGGAAATGAATAATTTTTCGCATATTCGCTGAAACCTTATACCCCAAATGGAAATTCTTGACGCAAACCAAGGTCATTCCCGACCAGATGATGGACCTTCTTTGGAACAATTGCACAAAGACGGATTCGTTTTCAACTTTAGCGAGTATTTTGAAACCGGTTGGTCTATTTTAAAGCAAGACGTAGGCGGATACATCTCCTTTCTTTTGGTGGCAATGCTTATTTTGGTTGTAAGTCTCATTACCATTATAGGACCCATTTTCATTGCCCTTCCTCTATTCGCTGGCTTCATTACCATGTCGAAAGCCATTTACACGGGAGAAGAGCGCACTTTCAATACCTTTTTTAAAGGCTTTGAATCCTTCGGTCCGCTCGTTGGATATACGTTTTTGTACATCCTTGTTTCAGGTATAATCAGCTTACCTTTCCTGGTTCCAATAATATCAGACTTCCCCGATTTGATTGAACTTGCAGAGTCTGATCCCTACGGATTCCAGCAGCAATGGATGTTGAGTTTTTGGCCTATGATGGGATATAGCTTCATAGTTAGTGCGCTCTTGCAAGCTCTACTTTTTTTCGTCATGCCCCTTATTATCATTGGGAAATTGCCTGTCTTCGACGCTATCACCTGGAGCATTAAATTATCGCTGAAAAACTTTTGGTGGATATTGCTCTACTCCTTTGTGGTTGGATTGATCGCCCAAGCAGGGGTGTACGCCTGTTATATCGGAATGCTATTCACCATTCCTCTGGGAGAAACCCTCAAGATGGGTGTCTACCTGAAAGTAATTGGCCCAGGCAGTAAAAACGGGATCAACGCCTAAGCTGTTCTACAATAAGTTCGTACTCAAATCCGCGTTGCAAAGCAAACTTGATGAGTTGATTGCGATCTTTTGAACGTTTCGATTCGAGCACTTTATTTAAAATCTCGAGGTATTCTTCCTCTTCAATCGAGGTGGCTAGCGCATGTTCTATATGCTCACTGCGCACTCCCGCTGCGCGCAAACCCATGCGCACCTTTATCTTACCCCATTTATTGTGGATGATGTGCCCGCGTGTGTAGCTAAAGGCGAATCGCTCTTCATCTAGAAACCCAACAGACTCTAAAGTTTCCAAAGCCTGTTCAATTTGAGTTTCTGAAAGTCCCAAACTCATGGCCTTTTGTCGGGTTTCATTCACAGACCTTTCGCGATACGCACAATACTGTTTCAACCGCTCCAGCTGCTCATCAAATGATCGTATGTGCTTCTCTTCAGACATTCTTCTCGATTCAAGTCACAAGTTTTCGCAACTTTTTAATTTACGCTACGTTCACAATGGCAAAACTTATCAACACCTGTTGATTTTTGTACCTTTGCATACCTCATAAAGAGACCCATGAAAGCTGAACTCGTTAAGAAGCTCGAAGAGCTGTTGCAATCTGAAGACATCGCATCCATAAAACAGGATGTTAGAAATGTTCGCGCTGAGTACAACGCAATAACTTCCAAAGATCGCCAAGATCAAGAAGCCGCGTGGAATGAACAAGAGCACGAAGAAGGTGAAATGTTCAATTACCAACCTGCAGAAGAAGATGAAGCCTTCGAGGCTCTCAACGCTTCTTACTCAGAACGGGTAAAGGAGTTGGCACGCCAAAAAGCGGAAGAACAAAAGAAAAACCTCGAGGCGAAGAAAGCCCTGATTGCCGAGTTCAATGCGCTTATAGACACCGAAGAAAACATTGGTAAGTCTTTCGCAACGCAAAAAGCACTGGAAGAAAAATGGAAAGAGATTGGGGATGTTCCTGCAGAACAACTCAGCGAAATACGCGAACAATGGACGCAACTCCGCGATAAGTTCTTCTACAACATCAAGATTTACAAAGAGCTACAAGAGCTCGATCTGAAAAAGAACCTGCAAAGCAAGCAAGAACTTATTGCGAAAGCACAAGAGTTGTCAGGACTTACAGACATTCGCGAGATCGAGTTGTTGGCGCGCTCCTATCAAAAGGATTGGGCAGAAATTGGCCCATCCCCTCGTGAAACATACAAGGAATTAGGAGACCAATTCTACGGCTTCATCCGAGCTGGATACGAAAAAGTGCAGGCACACTATGACAGTATCAAATCAGATCTGGAAGAAAACCTGAATAAAAAGAAAGCCTTGATTGAAAAAGTTCGAGCCATTGCAGCTTTGGAAATCACCAATCATGCTACTTGGACGAAGAAGACAGAAGAAATTCTTGCTGTTCAAAAGGAGTGGAAAGAAATAGGCTTTGGTCCACGCAAAGAAAACGAAGAGGTTTGGCAAGAATTCCGTGGTCAATGTGACCAGTTCTTCGAGAAAAAGAACAAGTACTACGACCACCGTAAAGAAGACCAAAAAGGAGCCTTGCAGAAAAAAGAAAACCTTGTGGCCCAAGCAAACGAATTGAAAGACTCAACGGATTGGAAGAAAGCCACAGAGGCGATCATTAAACTGCAAGAAGCTTGGAAAAACGCAGGCGCAGCGCCTCCCGCAGAAGAAAGGAAACTTTGGCAACGTTTCAGAGAAGCTTGTGATCATTTCTTCAATGCGAAGAAAGAACATTTCTCTGGTATGGATCAGCGCCAAGAAGAAAACCAAAAATTGAAAGAAGCTCTGATTGCTGAAGTGGAAGCCTATCAACTTTCTGGTTCACAAAGCGTTGACGCACAAAAATTACGTGAATTCAGTCAGCAATGGAGTGCGATTGGCCATGTGCCCCGCAAAACGATGAAAGAACTGAACGATCGGTACTTTGCGGCTTTGGATGCGCACTATGCCGGTCTGAAAATGGAACGTCGTGAACATGCCGTGAACGCCTACAAAGGTCGAATCGAATCGATGAAAGAAGGTGAGGGCGGTGATCGTCAGGTACGCAAAGAAAAAACGTTGCTACGAGAGAAGATCGACAGACTTAAACAACGCGTGTTGCAATACGAAAACAACATGAACTTCTTCACCGGCCCAGGGGCAGATGATTTACGGAAAGATATTGAAAAGAAAATTAGATCGACGAAAGACGAGATCGATGAGATTCGCGAAAAACTGCGGCTTTTCAACGAAATGTGAGCTCAGAGCAGGTGACTAATCACCTGCTCTTCTTTTTCCACCTGTTTGATGATCTTTGGAAGGGTAAACTCAAACCGAGCTCCTACCCCTTCCTCGCCGAATGGTGTAACTGCTCCGCCATGTCTCGACACAATGCGTTGCACAATGGCCAAACCAACTCCAGTGCCCTCAAAATCCTCATGCGGGTGCAATCGTTGGAAAACCCCAAATAGCTTTTTCGCATACGCCATATCAAAGCCAACTCCATTGTCTTGAACGCTGTAGGTGTTGAATTCGCCGCTATCTGAACTCACTATGCTGATTTCTGCGACCTCTCGCTTGCCGGTAAACTTGATGGCATTCCAGATCAGATTGATCAGAACTTGCCTGATCATGGAGGCGTCTCCTTGACACTGGTGCTTCACATCGATGTTGAAATGAATCACCCTTTCTGGAACTTGAGACTGAAGTTCTGTTACAACCTCTTGCACTAAAGCAGACATATCTACATCTGCTGCTATCAATTGCTTGCGACCCATTCGCGAAAAATCAAGGAGGTCATCAATCAACTCCGACATTTCCATAGCACCCTTGCGGATACGCGTAAGGTAATGGTGGGCCATTTCATCTAACTTATCGCCGTACTCTTCATACAATACCTCTGTAAATCCGCTTACAGCGCGCAATGGTGCGCGAAGGTCATGCGACACCGAATAACTAAACGACTCCAATTCCCGAATAGCTGCTTGCATTTTCGATGTGCGATCAAGCACACGCTGTTCAAGATCCTCATTCATCTCGCGCAATTGGTCTTGGCTTATGGCGTTGGCAATAGCTGACCCTAGGTTAGAAGACAGCGTTCGCAACGAGTTGACAATGTACTCAGGCACCTGCTTTTCCTTGTCAAGTCCGTAAATCAACAAACCTCCCAATCCCGGTTGTATGGCAATGGGGAGAAGTAACACTGTTTCAAGTCCATGTTTTGCCAACAACCCAGTAAGCACTTCATCAGACGAACTGCGGATGATCTCAATGGGTCTGTCTTCCAATACCTTTCGAATCAGCTCGTTGACATTCAACTGTATAATATCTCCGGTTAATTCACCACCGTATGGACGACCATGCACATCCCAATAGGAATAGGAAGTGTATAAAACAGCTCCATCTTCTTGGGGCTCTAGTAAGAAAACACCTAGTTTATCAGCTAGAGTAGCTAAACCCACCGTTTCAAGAGCTCGTACAATACGGTCTTGTATATTGCCATCTTCCAGTAAAACAGATGATGCAGAAGCAACTGCCTGCATTACCTCACCATTATGTGCCAATTCAGCTTCTTTGTTTTTTAGCATGGTGACGTCTTCGGTGCTGATCAGCAGTCGATAGTAATCATTTTGCTTGCCGAGAAACTTCCATCGCTTTAGTGTATAGATCAACTCACCATTGGAGTTCACAAACGGCAATTCAAACGTGAAATCTTCTTTACCCTCCCAAATGGCAGATAAAAAACCTTCGTAATACCGAAGGATTTCAGGCAAATAAAACGATGTGCTCTTACCCTCAAATTCCTCAACTGAAGAGCATGCATACAGCGCCAAGCCCATGGGGTTCATGCTTACAGTGCGCATTTTCAATCGAAGCTGCTGCACTTTCTCCATATCAAGCTTCAGGTGCTTTATGAGGTCTGTCACCCCATCGCGGCGAATGGCTTCGATGTAGTTAAACAGTTCGGTATAATCGTATTCTGCAATCGCAATTCCGATGGATTCAATGGTGCTTCGATAGCGCTTTTCTGATTCCTCAAGAATTTCCTGGTATTTTTTACGCTCAATGGAGTAAACAACTGCCTTCTCCAACAAATTCGCATCGAATTCCCCTTTAACGATGTAATCTTGTGCCCCCTGCTTTACAATTTCAAGGGCGATATTCTCATCACTTAATCCCGATAATATAACTATCGGTGCTTTTACAACCTGACCAAGGGCGGCAAATGATTCTTGTCCAAAAGAATCTGGCAAAAACAAATCAAGGAAAACAATGTCGTAATCAGAGGAAGAGGCTTTTTCAATCGCAGCTCCAAGGGTCTCAGCATGTTCAATGTGGATGAAAAAATCGCGAATCTGTCCGAGTACCTCTTTGAAAATAATGAAATCCTGGAGGTTATCTTCAACTACCAGAATTCTCGTTTTAGAATAGCTCATAACTATGCTTTAGGCAAGGTAAAACTCACTGATGTCCACTTACCTTCTTCTGAATCGAGGGTTATGGTTCCCCCGTGCCTTTTAACAATCTCACGCGCAATGGTAAGTCCGGACCCAGTATGTTCGCTGTTCTGACTTTGTTTCTTGAACATTTCGAACATCTTGTCTAAATATAGCGCATTTATTCCTTTTCCGTTGTCTTTGATAGTAACTTCAACAAAATTGCCGCAATCAATGGCGCTGATCGAAATTTTGAGCGGACGATCCGATTTGAAATCGAAACAATTCTGAATCACTACTTTCAACAGTTGAACTGCTTGACTAGGTGCCATGATTACTTCTGGTAACCGATCGTATTCTACCACCCCTTCATTCATTCTCAGTTCATTGCTGTACATGGTAAACAAATCATTGATTACCTCATTTAAATCAACCTTAACCAGTGTCTCTGAAGAGCGATTAACGCGTGACAATTCCACCAATGCACCCATCATGCGCTTCATTTTGTCAGCGTTGTCGAAGCAATAGTCTAGGTATTGTCTGGCTTCTGGAGAAATCGAATCACCCGCCTTGGCTTCAAATAACTTCATGAACGAAGTGATCATGCGCAACGGTTCTTGCAAATCATGCGATACTGAGTATAAAAAACGCTCATAGTCGCTTTGAGGTGCCTTCAATTCAGCTGTGCTGCCTTTTCTTACGGTCTTTTCAATTCCGGTAGCCATCTATTTATTATTTAGAAAGTACTTCCTCTATGATTTCCGGCAACATCCCAATCTCTCTGCTCTTGCTCACGCATCTCTTAACTCCCTCAGAAGCCGCCATTTTTAATGTAAACTCATCGTCTTTGTTCGATAAAAAAACCACCGGCACATTGATGCGCAGTGATTGCATCAAACGCACAAAATCAAATCCATCTATAGTCGGCATGCTGATGTCGAGTAAGATCAAATCAATATGTGTGGTTGTTAACACTGATATCGCCTCCGATGTGGTCAAACATGATTCAACATCATAGTTGTGCTGATCTAACAACATTTGGGTCATCTTCAAGGTCACCACCTCATCATCAATCAGCAACAACTTCTTTTTCATTCGTTAGGAAAGGATTGAAGCACAAAACTAGACGCATCGCCTTGCAACAACGGTCAGTTCAGCGCCGAAGGCCGTGTAGGAGATTTCCGACATTCACAGCGTAAATTGTGAATAACGCAGGCTATTTCACCGTGAAACACTTAACAACTAGCAATCAATTAACTCAATATCAGCCAATTAATCATTCAGGGTCTTGGAAATCGATGCAGTATTACTGCGAGAACTTTTCTTACAACCAGAAAACAATAATTTGATAGATCCGTATGTTATATCCTTAAACCCCTTAAAGCATTAGTGATGAATGAATGGATGACGCGAGTGATCGCTTTCGAGGAATGGTTTAACCATCGCTTCGGTTGGTTTTTCACCAACGGAAATAAATCAGGGCAGTCGAACTAACGACTGCCCTTTTTTTTCAGCTCCTAATAAACTCACACCTCAACGTAGATTGCTCGTTTGGCGAATGTTTCCCTTCGAAGCAACGATTTATTCGGTGTCTTTCAGTTGAATGCAAACGTTTTGAGGTTCAGTGAAAAAGCGCAAGGCTTCAAACCCGCCTTCTCTCCCTACTCCACTGGCTTTCACCCCACCGAACGGTGTGCGAAGGTCGCGAACGAGCCAACAATTGATCCAAACAATCCCCGCTTCCAGATGTCCGGCCACACGGTGCGCCCGTTTCAAGTTCGATGTCCACACTGTGGCTGATAACCCATACTTTACACTATTGGCCATTTCCAACACTTCCTCTTCGGTGTCGAAAGGTGTAATCGTAACTACTGGACCAAAAATTTCTTCCTGATTGGTGCGACAGGCATAATGCAAACCCTCAATGACTGTCGGCAACACATAATACCCGTTTTTCAAGTGTTCTTCTTCAGGCACAACTGATCTACCCCCACAAAGCACTGTGCCGCCTTCTTCCTTCGCTAATTGAATGTATTCAAGTATTTTTTCCAAATGCGGTTTGCTCACAACGGCACCGAAACGCGTTTCAACCCGCTGAGGATCTCCTGGTACCATTTTCTGCACCTTCTCTACAAAGGCCTGTTTAAAGCGCTCATAAATGCCCCGCTGCACAAAAATGCGCGATCCACATAAACAAATTTGTCCTTGATTGGCGAAAGAAGACCTAACGGTGGTGCGCAGCATATCCTCGAAATCACAATCCTCAAAAATGATATTCGGATTCTTTCCGCCCAGCTCCAGTGAAAGCTTTTTGAACATGGGTGCGGCCTTTGATGCTATATATGCTCCGGTTGCTGTGCCCCCAGTAAACGAAATAGCTTTAATATGCGGGTGGCTAATGATAGCGTCTCCCGTTTTTGTACCCAACCCGTGCACGATGTTTAACACCCCTTTCGGCAAACCAGCTTGAATGCACAATTCCGATAGCATAAAGGCGGTCATCGGCGTTATTTCTGAAGGTTTCGCTACAACACAGTTTCCTGCAGCCAATGCCGGAGCAATTTTCCATGTAAACAGATACAAGGGTAGGTTCCAAGGTGAAATACACCCCACAACACCAATCGGTTTGCGGTTTGTGTAATTGACCACCGCATCTTCCATCACATGCGCCTCTGATGAGAAATGCATTATGGCGGTCGCAAAAAAGCGAATGTTCGACTCTGCTCGAGGTATGTCTACGCTTTTAGCCAAACTTACCGGCTTGCCATTGTCTACGCTCTCTGCCATTGCCAACTCTTCCAAATTGGCCCCTATCAAGTCGGCTAGCTTGGTTAAAATCCGCGAACGCTCGGTATAAGGTGTTGTAGACCATCCTGCAAAGGCATTTTGCGCCGCTTGGTAGGCCGCTTCTACATCAGCCGCATCTGAATTGGGAATGAACCCATATACCTCTCCGGTAGCCGGGTTAATATTTTCGAGCCATGCATCACCCTGCGGCGGCACTAAAACCCCGTTGATATAATTCAATATTCGCTTCATTGCACTCCTTTGAGCAAAGGTAAGAAATCAGTTGAATGCGATTTTTTTTAGAACCGTTGTTCAGATTCTGAATTATTTTTAAATTTGCAGCCCTGTTAAAGCAACAGGAAGAAGGGATTGCCCCATGGTGTAACGGTAGCACACCAGATTTTGGTTCTGTTTGTCAAGGTTCGAATCCTTGTGGGGCAACAAAGAAAATGAGTCGGTAACCCCGACTCATTTCTTTTTCTCCCGTATCACCGGCATATAATTCGTCACCGTTTTCCCGGTAGCCGGGTCAATCATCAAAAACGGTTTCAAGTCTATAATCTCATAATCGTCCAAATTACGCGGCTGTTTAAACGGCTCGTTAGCTTGATCAAAATAGCTGTCATAGGTCTGTAGCAAGCGATTGTCAGTTAGCGACATATAATCATCTCCCTTTCGCAAAGTGGGAGACCATCCCGAAAAAGCCTCCAAAGTGGTCCCAAAGCGCTTCCCGATGTAATATGGCGGTGTTCCCTCCCAAACTTCATTCGATGCCAAGTCTACACCCTCGAGACTGCGATTATCTTCAAAAATCCATTCACCACCACCGTTGGCTTTAAACTTCGATCCTCCTGGAAAATAAGCCCAGTTCGATACTTTCACAACTGACTTTCCTGCCTCTACTTGGACAACGCGCCCGGTTTGGGAATAAACCCCATCCAAATGCACGTTTCCTCCATTCTGAATGACCCGAATCAACGCCTTGGTGAGTGTTGTGTCTGTTGGATACTCAATGTGAAGATTGTGCGCATACATATAAGTGCACGTAGTTGAGTTGCGATCATGGTAATCAATGCCGTACGTAACCGGCATTCCTTCTAATACGGTATTCAAGACACTCATCGAATTTGAAGCGTAATTCCGGATGGCTGCATGTGCACCCGGCGCAGAGAAAAATCGACATCCATCTACCGTAACTACGTTCGATTGACTATTGGAACCGGTGGCATTGGAGAAATACTTACCATCGCCTGTCTCAACATCTCCCTGTCCAGATCGAAGCAAAAGCCCCTCTTTTCGGAATACCGTGAACTGCGTGTTTACCACACGCGCCATCAAACAAAAAATCATATCCACTCCGCGATCACCGCTCAAGAACTCACAGTTCGACACTTCGCTGTTCAACGTGGCCGCCATCCGCAGCTGGGTGCCCCCCCCTTCAAAGGTGCAATCACGAACAATCAGTTGATCTATGTTTTCCAACGCCACTGAAATGGGCTCACCCTCTACTCCACGAGGCACCAAAAGGTCAAAAGTACCTCCAGTTGCCTTTATCGACGCCATATTCCCCTCTATCAATGTGCGCCGACGGTTGTATTTTGGGTAAGTAACCGTCTGATCAAATATGTATTCTCCCGCTGACAGCATAATATGCACATTGCGCTCAAGTGCCGGTATGGCATCAAACATCCGTTGAAATGCTTCCGCATCCGGTTTTCCATCATCGGTTTTCGCTCCAAAATCTTCAGGACGCAAAGTCACTCCACTTACCCCGAAAGGCACTAAAGACGAGACAAAAACCACTATCAACAGTCCAAATAATCGCATAAAACAAATTTTTTACAAGGTACCATTTCATACACGTTGAACCACCATCCCTTGCAATTATCCGTGGTTACTGCGTACACAAACTTTCTTCCGTATCCTACATTCTTGTAGGACAGTCCCTTACTAACCAATCTTTATACCACACGTTTCTTTGCTATTGCAGAATGAAAACTGTTATGGCTTTTCCATCCACCCTCTACAAAGCTGCCTCTACTCTGGTTGTCAGCTGTCTTTTACTCACAGGCACTGCTCAAGTTCCTGTATCCTCTTTCAGCGTTACACCTGAAAACCTCATCAACGAAGAATTCTGTTCGCAGATAACCCTCGAAAACACTGGAAATGCCGGTTACCAGCCGTACATACGCCTGTTTCTGCCGCCTCAAATAACAGCGTCTTCTCTCGAAGTTCAAATGCTCGGAAATCCGGTGACAGATGTCGTTACCGTCGGTACATTCTCGGGAAGCACCTTGGATGACCCCAACCTTCAAGAAGAGGACCCCAACAACCTTGTTAGTGGACCAGCTGGATATGTTTGGCTTAATGTTAACCTACCTGTTGGTTCTCTCATTGAAGGCGCCATAACACTCGATGTTTCTCTTTGTGCCACGCTAAACGGCCCGGGTGTAACAGCAGATGTTCCTCTAACCCTTGAGACACAAGTTGTTTATCGTTTCGGTGACACACCAACAGGCGCCAACGGATCCATAGCAGGAACCCTTATGTCTGGTCAGGTTACACCTAAACTCTACACCTTCGGGTACATTGTCGACATGGGAACCGTGGTCACGGGAGGGTGCAATTACCTCAGCTATGATCTCATCGTGGATATTGCCCAACAAAAGGTCGTTAACGGACTGGTTATCAACGCCCCTCTTCCTGCATCTATCAAGTACTACGATATTTATGGCATCACCCCTGGTTGTATCATTACGCAGGAGCCTGCCATCGGAGGAACAGGCACCATCAATGTTCAATGCAACAATGTGGTAGGATCTGACCAGGAAGAAGACGTAAAGGTTAGTTTTTTGGCCACCGTTGCCGATATCCTAAACGATAACTCTTGCTCAGAAATACAGGTGAGCTCAGCAGCCACTGTCGTTTCCAACCAGCAACCAACCCCGTTGAGCTCTGCAACAGGCATTTCAGCTATGCACGCAACTTTTTTACCGGTCTCTCCTTCGTCGGATGTAATTCCCGGAAATACGGTATCGCTTGGATTCGACCTTGCTGTATCTGAATTTGTTGCCGGACTGAACGAGCTAACATTTACCTGTATTCTTCCAGATGGACTATCGTATCAAAACCCGGCATGGCTCAATGGTACCCCGATCAACGCCACTATCACTGCAAATGTGGATGGAACCACTGAGTTGTTTTTTGATTTGGTTGCCGCCAACGGCGGCGATTTCGCCCCGTGTGACATGCGCACACTCGCGTTTGAAGCCCTCATTCTTGAGCAGTACGCGGGTGGAGGCACAGTTGCCGCAGGAGACCCTCTTGTAACATTAGGAACGGTAACTTACGATGTGGCAGGTGGTGTTGATGGCTGCACTGTTCCCTATACCATGGGCTATTCTGTTGATGCACCATCAGTTCTAAAAGAGATCGTAACCGCACCTGCAAACGGACAAAACTACGTACCGGGCGAACTCATCACCTACCGATTAACAGCTGAAATTCCTTCTGGAGATGTGAACAACCTAGTCTTTGAGGACTTGTTTCCCATCCCGGTGCACGATGTCAGCACCCTCAACCTGACGTTCGGAACCGATATCGACTGGTCACCACTTGACAATGTGGGCATCACTCCGGCGTCCATTTCAATCGACGCTACCAAAAACAAACTGGTCGTCGATTGGGGCACGGTTTCGTTTCCAACTTCACTTTCATCTCGCATCGTATCAATCGATATAACCATCGCCATTGCGTCTGCTCCTTTTGCAGATGGATTGATGCATACCAATTTCGGCCGATTTAGTTTTGAAAACTCCATTGCTGAATCAAGCTCTGATCTTTCGTTGACCAGCATCGGAATTGGAGCTCCTCTCCTCCTTTTTACCAAAGGCGTTTTGACCACCGATCAGCCTGACGCTGCATATTCACCAGTTATGGTTCCTATCAATGCCAATGCTTCGAATTTGGATGCATGGGATTGGGTTACATACCGATTGACATTGAACAACATAGGTGATGCACCAGCCTATGATGTTATTGTAAATGATTTCCCGCCTACTCCGCAATTGGGCAACTGTCAGGTGCTGAGCGTTAAAAACGGTGAGAATACAAATGTCCCATACAGTGGAAATTTGTTTGGTGCCGGACTCGTGGTTTCTTCGGTAGCGAAGTACAACCCTTCCAATCAAACAGACCAGGTATATGT
>JBJOIB010000254.1:0-6110 GCA_046047375.1 Bacteroidota bacterium | reverse complement strand
TGAGTCAAATTGTGGTGGAGCCTTACACATTGACCGGTCCGGGTTCTACACAACCTCCAGGGACAACAACCTATAGAGTTTATGCAGAAATGATGCAGGCTTCGGATAAACTTGTAGCTGTTTTTGCAACGGCAGGATGCCATTCATTGCACGTGTCAACATCTCCTAGTTTTCACAATGATGCATTTGGCACTCATCTAGGAGCTGAAGTGAATTATGGGTTTTTTCAGTTTTTTCCAATGTACGAAGCAGATTCTTGGGTCACTATCAATGCAACGAGCAACGTTGTACAAGGTGCTGCAGACGTGGGAGCTGTATCGACAATACCAGCAAGCCCTTATTTACCTGCCGTAGGGACAGCTTCAAATGGCGTTAATTTAGTTATGGATGACGGTGCTTGGTACACCCTTCCAAATTCGCCTACTGCCCTTCCAGTGGGTCCAAATAATAGAGTCTTACTCGGGCAATTTACGACCTCTGGGGTGCTTTATTTTGCATTGAACATTCAAGTGTTTATTGGTGGTGATCAGTTCAACGGTCGTGTCGACTATGTCTGGAATAATGATTGCATTGGCCAGCCAAATTCTACTGGTTTTGAAGCGTATTTTCCAGGGCTGTGGTATAGTAGATGTAACGATGTAAATTCATGCAACTACAATCCAAATGCTACCACTAATATAGATTGCTTCTACACTTGTGGCTGCAATGATCCTACCGCCTGCAATTTCGATCCAGATGATCTCGTTGATTACGATTGTGTTTATAATACAGGATGTATGGATCCAATTGCCTGTGATTATAATCCCATGGCTTGTTATGAAGGCGCTTGTGATTACGGTTGTGGCTGTAATGATCCCTTAGGCTGCAATTACGACCCATCAGATCTTGGTACTGACGATTGTCTATATACCGCTGGCTGCATGGATACAATGGCCTGTGATTATAATCCCATGGCTTGTTATGAGGGAAGTTGTTATTACGGTTGTGGCTGCAATGATCCCCTTGGCTGTAATTACGATCCATCGGACTTAGGAAGTGATGATTGCGAATACATTACGGGCTGCATGGATCCTAGTTTCTGTTCGTTTAACCCTGAAGCATGCATTGAAGGTAGTTGTGAAGGGGTTCTCGGTTGCATGAATGAAGGAGCTGTCAATTATGATCCAAACGCGACTTGTGAATTAGGAGGTTGTATTTATTCAGTTTCTGGAATTGTTTTTCACGATGCAAACAGCAACGGTTTTCAAGATGAAGGTGAGGCGGGTTTGTCGCTGCAGACAGTCAACGTTTCCCCAGGAAATTATCAGTCTTTGACAGACGATAACGGACATTTTACTTTAAACTTACCACCCGGATCCTATAGCATAGGATCAAGTTATATCTCTACTTTTCCGATCACCACGACTGCGATGCCTATCGCCTACAACACTGCTGCTGGCAGCGCTGAGATTACTATTGGTAAGAACTTTACAACAGAAATCAGCGGAATTTGCATCGATCTATATCCAAATTGGGCAGGATTAGTATGTGATCAAAACAACAATTTCAACATTTGTTACCGTAACATGGGCAATACGCCGATCGATGGATACATTGCCATTACGAAAGATGAATTAATACCTTCATTTAATGAAGTTACAGCAATCGACTCGATCGTTGGAAACACGGCTTACTTGAGTTTCCAAAATCTTAATCCGAACCAAATGTTCTTCTACGACATCGGTTTGCAGGGAACTTCGTTTGAACTGATGGGTGAGTATGTTGTGAATGTGGCTGATGCTTACGGATTCAATAATGAGGGTGTCCAAATTGCTTACGGACAACGCATTCGTGAGTCTCAAGTGTTATGCGCCTACGACCCCAACGATAAACAAGTATTCCCGAACGGATGGGAAGAACCGCATTACATTGAGCCAGATACAACCCTTGAATACCTGATCCGTTTCCAAAACACAGGGAACTTCCAAGCGTTTAATATCACGGTTAGAGACACGATCTCAGAACACCTTGATCTTTCAACCTTCGAATTGGTAGCCAATAGCCATAGTGTGCAGACGTTTATCGATCCGAACACGCGTGAAATACAATTCTATTTTGAAAACATCATGCTGCCCGATAGCAACTGCTGCGAACCTGAAAGCCATGGATTGATATCGTACAAGATTCGTCCGCTGCCTGAATTGGCGCACGATACACGCATCGAAAACACAGCGTATATCTACTTCGATTCAAATCCTGCTGTTGTCACGAATACAACATGGAATTCAATCTACATCTGCGATGAATCGCTGGCGGCTATCGAAATGTCAGCAACAGAAATTTGTGAAGGACAAGAAATCGTCTTCCAAAATACAAGCGAATTTGTTGAGACGTATGAATGGATGATGGATGATCAACCGATCGGTTCTGAAGAAATGCTATCTCTTATCGGACAGGAAAGTGGAGTGCATTCGGTATCCCTGAGAACTGAAAATCCTTTCTGCGATGTTACCCAAACAGTCGAGTTTGAAGTCATCGCCGCGCCACTCATTGAGGTCTCAGGCACGAATGAAATCTGTCCGGGAGAAGAGGCCACATTATTGGCTTCCGGAGCCGACACTTATACGTGGAACACCGGAGCAGAAGGGGAGTCAATCATTGTTGCACCGAATCAAACAACAACCTATTCCGTAACGGGCGTTAATTCAAGCAGCGATTGTACAGGTGATGCAAATTTCGTTGTTACAATCCTTGAACTACCAGTTGTTGGTTTCGCCGCTGACGCTAACACGCTAACATCAACTGCTGGTGCTTCGTACCAGTGGTTCAACAACGGTATCCTCATAGAAGGTGCTACCGAACAAACTCTTGAAATCACTGAAGATGGCATCTACAGCGTTGAAGTAACCGGCGACAATGGTTGTGTGGCCATGTCTGACGAGGTGTTTGTGGCCTATGTGGGCATCAACGAGCAGTGGAAAGAGAACTTATCTGTATACCCAATACCTGTAAGCAAAAACGATGTGTTGAACATCGCAGGCGTAAACCTCGCTGCAATCAACTACATCCGCATCATCGATTCCACAGGAAAACTTGTTTTTGAATCTGAAACGGGAATGCGTCAAATCCCAATCGGAGACTGGGCCTCTGGCACATACACACTCCATATCGACGTTCAAAACGAGAAAATAACGAAGAAGTTTGTCGTTAAATAATTCAATAGTATAACACCGAGGGGGCTAGGGGGCTGAGGCACTTTTAGCCCCCTTTTTTTATGTCTTCGATATACCGGCTCAGGCTCCCGAAGCCAGCAACAACCTACACCTCTAAAAACTTTCCAGTATAACCCAAGCCACTTTTTGCCACCTGCTCCGGGGTGCCCTGGGCCACAATGGTTCCACCGCCTTGACCGCCTTCAGGACCAATGTCTACAAGGTGATCTGCTACTTGAATGACATCAAGATTGTGTTCAATAACCAACACGGTATTGCCTTGATCTACCAATCGATTCAAAACGTCAATCAACATCTGTACGTCCTGAAAATGCAATCCTGTGGTAGGCTCATCTAAGATGTAAATGGTATTTCCTGTGCCTATTCGCGCTAACTCAGCTGCCAACTTCACCCGTTGCGCCTCACCCCCTGATAATGTGGTGCTCTGCTGTCCGAGGGTAATGTACCCCAAACCAACGTCGCGCAAGGTCTGAGCCATCCTACGGATCTTCGGAATGTTGGTGAAAAACTCCACCGCATCTTCTATGGTCATGTCTAACACGTCTGAAATGGACTTTCCGCGGTAGCGCACCTCTAGCGTTTCTCTGTTATATCGCTTGCCATTGCACGTTTCGCAATCCACGTATACGTCAGGTAAAAAGTTCATTTCAATTACCCGAACGCCAGCCCCCTTGCAGGTCTCACAACGTCCACCACTTACGTTGAACGAAAAACGTCCCGGCTTATAGCCCCGAATGGCCGCCTCTGGTAATCGTGTGAACAAATTGCGAATCTCACTGAAAATGCCAGTGTACGTGGCCGGATTTGAGCGAGGTGTGCGACCTATCGGACTTTGATCAATCTCAATCACTTTGTCGAGATGCTCCAAGCCTGATATCTTCTTGTATGGCAATGCCTGCTTGGTTTCCTCGTAAAAATGGTTGTGCAAAATAGGGTAGAGGGTCTGGTTGATCAACGACGATTTACCACTGCCTGAAACACCTGTAACACAAATAAATGTCCCCAAAGGCAATGTTAGATTAACATCTTTCAAATTATGTCCAGTGGCACCCTTCAAAACCAATTTCTTTCCATTGCCTTTGCGTCGCTTCTTAGGCACCTCAATGCGTAACTCACCTGATAAATACTTGGCTGTAACTGAATCTCCCGACAAATAATCTTTGGGAGACCCCTGCGCTACTACACGTCCACCATGCAAACCAGCGCCCGGACCAATGTCAATCAAATAGTCACTTTCGAGCATCATGTCTTTGTCGTGCTCAACTACTATCACGGTATTGCCGGCATCACGCAACTGCTTCAGGCTCTCAATGAGCTTGTGGTTATCGCGTTGATGCAACCCAATGCTGGGCTCATCCAATATGTACAATACTCCCACCAACTTGCTTCCGATCTGGGTAGCCAATCGAATGCGTTGGGCTTCACCGCCCGATATAGTTCTTGCACTGCGGTTTAAGGTCAAATAGTCAAGTCCTACATCTAACAAGAACTGCAACCTGGCACGAACCTCTTTCAAGGGCTCCCGCAATATCACTTGCTGTCTCTCACTCAATGCTGCCTCTATGTTGCTGAACCATGCACTCAGTTGCGAGATATCCATCGAGGCCAATGAGGATATGTCTTCATTGTTTATTTTGAAATACGATGATTCTTTCTTCAACCGCGTGCCATTGCATGTCAAGCAGTCTTTGCGATTCATGAAGCCTGCCGCCCATCGTTTCAGAGCAAGACTGTCGCTCGAATTGGCCGCGTGCTCTACCAGGGTTACCAATCCGGCAAAAGGCTCAGTAAATGGTCTGCCAGCTCCATTTCCGATCATAATGGTAACTTCCTCCTCTGATCCGTTTATCAGCTCATTCAAGAAGGCATCACTTACATCTTTCAACGGAGTTTTGGAATTATACCCATACAGTTCAAGCAACGCCTCCACCTGCGCCAATGAATAGGAGTAGTTTATCTCCTGCAAAGGCAAAATGGCTCCTTGCTTCAAACTTTTAGAAGGATCAGGAATCACTTTATCGATGTCAACTTCTGCAACCTCACCCAGACCGTTGCAACTCGGACAAGCTCCATACGGGCTGTTGAATGAAAACAGGTTGGGCTCTGGTTCAGAGTAGGAGATGCCTGAGGTAGGACACATCAAAAACTTGCTGAAATGGCGAACATCTTTAGAGTCTGTGAAGGCAATCAACATGCTACCTTTTCCCATCCGCAAAGCCGTCTGAACTGATTGCAAAACGCGCTGATAGGCGTCTGACGAAGCTTCCAAGCGGTCTATTACTACTTCAATGTCGTGTATTTTATACCTGTCAACCCGAAAACCAGGCTCCAAATCAATGAGCTCACCGTCCACCCGCGCTTTCACATATCCCGACTTCATGATGTGATCAAACAATTCGCGGTAATGGCCCTTTCGTCCTTTCACTAATGAAGCGAGAATCATGAGTTTTTGACCGCTGTAATCATCGCAAATTCTGCGGGCAATCTGCTCATCTGAGTAGCGCACCATCTTCTCGCCTGTAACGTAAGAATACGCCTCACCGGCACGCGCGTACATGAGTCGAAGAAAATCGTATATCTCCGTAATCGTACCTACCGTAGAACGAGGGTTCCGTGATATGGTCTTTTGTTCAATGGAAATAACCGGACTAAGACCTGATATCTTGTCAACATCTGGCCGCTCCAGGCCACCCAAAAACTGCCTGGCATACGCCGAAAATGTTTCCAGATACCTTCGTTGACCCTCTGCATAAATGGTGTCGAAAGCCAATGAAGACTTGCCACTGCCACTCAGTCCCGTGATCACAACGAGCTTTTCGCGCGGAATGCGCACCTCAATATTTTGCAAATTGTTCTCGCGGGCACCTACCACCTCAATAAACTCCGCTTCTTCAATGG
>JBJOIB010000253.1:0-5610 GCA_046047375.1 Bacteroidota bacterium | reverse complement strand
GCCAACCGGTTGCATCCCCGGTAGGGAGCCAGGTATCGAGCTTGTTTTTTACATACGCGGCCGAAACGTTAGAGGCCTCACTGAAACCAATGATATCTGGCTGAACAGCCGATAGAATGCGTTGGATAGCCCCTTCTGCGGCCGTCTGTGTGAATCGTCCGTTTACATTCCAAGCGGCGAGGCGGAGGTGTTCAGAATTGTTTTTTTCCAGGCCTATGAGGGTGGTAGCAGGTGATGCAGAATCGTTGAAGGTATAGGTAAACAACGTTCCATTGTTGGGCATGCGGTCACCACCGATGGTTTCGCGAAACATGAGGCGGATGGTAGGAGAGGGGAAGAGTGGGTTGTTTCCATCAGGGATAGACGAGCGGCGAATGGCTAGCTCAAATTCAGATGAAGTTACGGTTGGCAAGGCCCGAAATCCAATGTCAGCGAAATCAACGGTGGTGGCTGGAATCACGTCGTAATAAGCGAAGCGTTGGCTGAACGTAATGCCTAGTTCAGAGCCAAATCCGGGCGCTACGTTGAACCCTGTGCCGGCATTGGCATCGCAATCAATATAGAGGTAGAGCGTGTGTGGAATCAGCACATCCACGAGATCAATGGCTTGGTTGAGCTGCAAACGAACGTACAAAAACTCGCTATCATTTGTTACTTGAAACGACTGTAAGTCGATGCCAGAGGCAACATCACCAACATCTGTAACACCGGGCAGAGCAGCAGTCCAATCATCAAAAAAACCATCGATGGTGATGGCTGTCGGTTGTGCAAAAAGCGAAAGGGTGCAAGAGGCGAAACAAAGGAGAAGGAGGTTTTTCATGGAAGGTGATGCTAGGTTACCGAACGACAGCCTGTTGATATCAGTCAGAGGGTTGGCTTCGAATGGGGGCTGAATATCGCTAATTTTGAAGAAAAAGAGAAATGCTTCGACGACTGCTGGGATACTTTGTGAACGGGGTGCTGCTTTCTGTTCCGCTCGCAGTAACGGCCATAGTGCTGATTAAGTTATTCAACTTTTTTGATGGACTGGTGCCCATTGAGCGGCAGTTTCCGGGCTCCGGGATCTTGATTTTATTGGCGAGCCTTACGTTGATAGGCTACTTTGGAGGATCAATTTTAGCGGTTCCGTTGCGCAATTGGCTGCACGGATTGCTGGATAAGATTCCGTTCGTTAAAACACTCTACACGGCGATTACTGATTTGCTTGGAGCCTTTGTTGGCAAGAAGAAGCGGTTCAACAAGCCGGTTTTGGTGCGCATTAGCGAGCAGTCACCCATTGAGCGGGTGGGATTTGTGACGAATGAAGATCTCACCGGTTTTGGCATTGCAGAAGAGAAAATAGCCGTGTGGATGCCCCACTCTTACACCTACACTGGTAACTTGTGGATTGTTCCACGCGACCGGGTAACGCCGATTGAAAAGAACAGGGGAGAGGTGATGAAGTTTTTAGTTTCAGGGGGTGTGGTTGAAGTTGATGAGCAAGAGGCATGAATGAGCGCGTAAGAAACCTGTTGTTGTTGCATGTCATTGTGCTCATTTTTGGGTTCACAGGCATCATTGGAAAATTGGTGACGGTTAACGCTGAACGCATGGTGTTTTGGCGGGCCTCTATCGCCGCGGTGGCCTTGGGCTTGTTTCTACTTTTTTACCGAAAGCGCAGTCCAATTCCGCTGAAAGATTTGGCGCGGCATGCAGCCATCGGACTGCTAACAGCAGCGCATTGGATTACGTTTTTTGCAGCCATTAAGGCGTCTAACGTATCGGTAGCTCTAGCCACCATAGCTTCTACTGCACTTTTTGTTTCGTTCTTTGAACCCATCATTCTCAAAAAGCGGTTTGACTGGCGGGAATCGTTTTTAGGAATCGCTGTAATTGCCGGGTTGTGCATTATTTTTTCGGTTGAGACGCGCTTCATGACAGGCATTGTGTTGGCGTTGATTTCTGCCGCGTTGGCAGGTCTTTTCAGCACGCTGAACGCGCGCGAAGTGAAGCGCTTTAGTCCCATTTCCATTTCCTTTAACGAAATGGTTTTTGCCTCTTTGTTTACCGGGGCGTATTTGTTTTTTACCGGACAAATGAACGCAGACACGTTTAGCATGAGTAGACAAGACTGGCTTTACCTCATTTTGTTGGGCACCATTGCTACGGCCTTTGCGTTCGTTATCAGCGTGGAGGTGCTGAAAGCATTGAGTCCCTTCACCGTTGCCCTAACCATTAATTTGGAGCCTGTGTATTCGATATTGATTGCGCTACTTCTTTTTCCGGAAACGGAAGTCATGAATGGCTGGTTTTACCTAGGGGCAGCCATTATTTTAGGAGCTCTTGTGGTGGATGCATACTTAAAAAAGCGCAACTCAAACCCAAAAGAAATCGGAAGCGATACGGTCACCCATTAGCCAGGCTTTTTCAGCAACACGAACACATCCGTTTTCTTGCGCCAAAACACCCTCTTGCAGGTACCGATGGTAGGTGGCGGCATCAACATCGGCCGGGGTGCGGCCAAATTGCGCCAAACATTCATCGATATTCAATCCCTCTGATGTCCTCAATCGGGTCATAATCAATTCGTTGTATCTGTCGTTAAGGGTCAGTTCTTCGTGTGTTTCTGCATCGCCGGCGGCTCGGATGTAGCCCGTATTTGAGGTGATGTTGGCATAGCGTGTATTCCCTGAAAACCCATGAGCTCCGGGCCCGATGCCAACATAGGGCAGACCTTTCCAGTACGATCCATTGTGTTGGGACCGAGCTCCCTTTCGCGCAAAGTTAGACACTTCGTAGTGCTCATATCCTGCCTGTTTGGTGCGTTCACACAAGAGGTTGTATTGAGCGGGAATGGCCTCATCCAAGAGTGTGATCTGTTTTTTCTTTACCTGATGACCGAGCACTGTTCCGGGCTCAACGGTGAGGATATAACACGAGAGATGGGGCACCTCGAAATCCATCGCTATTTGCAGATTTCGCTCCCACTCATCGCCCATCCAAATAGGCAAGCCGTAGATGAGGTCGATGGTAAAGTTCGAGAATCCCGCACGCCGAATGTTTGGAATCACAGCCAGGGCTTCATCCGCGCCGTGTGCGCGATTCATCCAGCTTAAATCGGTGGCGTGAAAGGACTGAATTCCAACACTCAAACGGTTGACCCCCAGTTGAAGCAGGGCATCCAGTTTTTCAGGCGTTAAATCATCCGGATTGGCCTCCAGCGTGAACTCTGCATTGGGCAGTATGTTGAAGCGTGATCGCAGGGCAGAAACGACAGTTTTTAACTGCTCTGTGGACATAACAGACGGGGTTCCACCACCGAAATAGACCGTTGAGAAGGTGGTTTCTCGCCACAGCGGCTGAGCACCGCGGCGTTCTATTTCCGACACCAGTGCACCCACCATGTCGGGCATTGATCTCAATGTGGTGGAAAAATGGAAATCGCAATAATGGCAGGCCTTTCGGCAGTACGGAATGTGCACGTATATACCGGCCATCAGAGGTACTGGTTCAGGATGTTTTGCAAATATTCAGAAGACTCATTGGCGCATAGTTCTGCGTAGGCGGCATGCACGCTTTGGCGCGCAATCTCATCAAGCCCCTGTTCGGCCATTATTCGACGATGCAATGTGCCAATGGCGTGGTAGTACCCAATTTTTATCCACCACTGTTCACCGAGGCCTTGGGCTCTTTCCATCAAAATGGCAAAGGCCTCAACACTTGGGTCAACCGGTAGTTTAGAAAGGTAGTAGGTGTACGACTGCAATACTGACCGGGAAGGGTTTCTGCGTATCATGGCCTTGAATGCGTCAAGGTCTTGTTCGTTACCTAAGTTGCCAAGAACAGCAGCCACCGCGTTTTGTAATTGTATATCGCCTGTGTTTTGACGCGCAAGGGCGATGGCTTGGTTGGGAGCTACTTCAACCAGTGCATTTAAGCAAGCTTGTTGAATGGCAATGGAGCGAATGGTGCGAAAAGAGGTGGTAAGAAAAGACTCCGTTAGCGTTTCGGGAGAGCGTTCAGAAAGCAGGCGGATGGCATTGGCTGCGACCTGCGTTTTTCTATCGGTGTTCGCGAGGTGTTGGATGCGATCCCTAATTTCGGGGGACCATTGTGTTGCCGAGAAGAGCTTTTCAATAGCGCTATTCCGCATAAACCAAAAACGGTCATGGAGGGCTATCTCGCAAGCAGCCACATCAGCTGAGTCAGCATTTAGTTGCGTAAACGCGTTGAAGCGCTCGTTAAAAAACACTCCGTGTTGCAGTTGGTGACGCCACCATTCCTGCGGCTTTTGCTCACGACTTACAGCCAGCAATGCCCCTGATGGATTGGCGGTGATACAATGCACTTTGCCGCTAGTGGGTATGTTGAACAGGTGTTCTTGTTCAGACACCTCGAACGAGAGCATGCGGGATCCGGCATCATCAGTAACATTGAACAGTAGCGGAAACCGAAACGGTTGATCTTGCAGTTGCAACAGCGAAACCTGAACTTCTCCCGTAGCGGGATTTGGCAGGTAGGTGATGTTCAACTCCGGATGCCCCGGAGTGAAAAACCATTGTTCGAAGAAAGGAGTCATGTCGAGCCCCGTCACTTCTTCACAGGCCAAGCGAAAATGGTCGAGCTCTGCATCTTTATAGGCGTTTTGTTTCAGGTACAGTTGCAGTGAAGCGAAAAAAGCTTCATCACCAATGAATGAACGCAACATGTGTAGCACGCGTCCCCCTTTATTGTAAGAGTGAGCATCGAACATATCTTCTTTGTCGGCATAATCGGTGCGGACAAGGGGAAGCTGCTTGAAGCGAGACTCTTCCAGGTAACCTTGAAGGGACTGATATCCGTGTAAATCGGCCTCATCTCTACCCTCGTGATGTTCGGCCCAGAGGTATTCGGAATAGGTAGCAAAGGATTCGTTGAGTGCTAAGTTCGACCAGCTTTCACAGGTCACCAAATCGCCAAACCAGTGGTGAAAGAGCTCGTGGGCAATCACATCGTCGTGATTGTAATCAGCCAGTGAACGATCGGTTAGATTCAGAAATTCGCCATGAATCACAGCAGACGTGTTTTCCATCGCGCCTGAAACGTAGTCGCGCACCACGATTTGGGAATACTTATCCCAGGGGTAGTCGAAATCGAGAATCTCTGAGAAAAAGGATAGCATAGCCGGGGTGCGACCGAAGATGCGAAAACCATACGGGGCGTATTCTGGTTCCAGGTAATAGTCAACTTGCATTTGGTCGCCATTGGCGCGGGTCCAGAAATCGCGGGCCACAATAAAATCTCCGGCGGCAACCATGGCCAGATAGGGTGCGTGGGGCTTGTCTTGTTTCCAGTAATCGGTTTTAGTGCCGTCGTCGTGGTAGTCTGAATAAACCAGCGTTCCATTTGAGAGGGTGGTAAAATCTTTCCTCACGCGGATAAAAATCTCTTGCGTCATTTTTTCATTGGGTGTGTCGATGGTCGGGAACCAGCACGAGCTGGCCTCCGTTTCACCTTGTGTCCACACCTGCGTGGGTTTTCCAACTTCCGAGGAGTCTGGGTTGATAAAGTACATTCCTTTCGCGTCTGATATGGCGCTGCTTCCTCCTGTGTTTAGTTCGGGTTGGGCCGTGTAATCCACTTGGAGGGTAT